>WTAG01000007.1 GCA_013139755.1 Methylomarinum sp.
TGATCATCTGGGAAGCGCAATTTGGTGATTTTGCTAATGGTGCTCAAGTCGTTATAGATCAATTCATTAGCTCTGCGGAAACAAAATGGGGGCGTTTAAGCGGTTTAGTGATGCTTTTACCTCACGGTTTTGAAGGGCAAGGCCCTGAACATTCATCAGCTAGATTAGAGCGTTACCTTCAATTATGTGCAGACCATAACATTCAAGTCTGTAACCCAACCACACCGGCACAAATATTTCATTTATTAAGACGTCAATTAATCCGACCTTACCGTAAACCGCTCATCGTAATGAGCCCAAAAAGTTTACTTCGGCATAAAGAAGCAACATCTACACTTGAAGACTTAACGGACGGTGAGTTTTTAGCGATTATTCCCGAACAGGATATAGTCAATTTCAAACAAATTACGCGACTTATTTTATGCTCAGGAAAAGTCTATTATGATTTATTGGACGCTCGCAGAACTGATGAATTAAATCACATCGCAATTATCCGAATAGAACAGTTGTACCCTTTTCCCAGTGATTTATTTAAAGCTGAATTTAATAAATACCCTAATATAGAGCAACTTATTTGGTGCCAGGAAGAACCCAAAAATCAGGGAGCCTGGTATCAATCCAAACATCACTTTTACGCCAATATAAACCAAGATATCACTATCATATACGCAGGAAGAGCAGCCTCTGCCGCACCCGCTGTAGGCAACCATGCCGTCCATATCGAACAACAAAAAGCAGTTATTAAGACTGCACTGTACGACACACCAAAAGGAAACCAACATGATCTTTGAAATTCTGGTCCCCAGCCTGCCTGAATCCGTTTCTGATGCTACGCTTGCAACCTGGCATAAAAAACCCGGCGATTTTGTTGAAAAAAATGACAATTTAGTAGATTTAGAAACTGATAAAATTGTATTAGAAGTTCCTGCCCCGGAATCTGGCATACTCAGCAAAATTCTTCAACAAGATGGTGCGACTGTTGTTAGTGGCCAAGTATTAGCAGTACTGGACACATCTGCTACCGAAACACTCCCTAATCAAGCAGCTAATGAACCAGAAAACGCTGCCACAGCCTCTCACGAAGATATTCCATTAAGCCCTGCTGTTAGACGTTTAATCCTAGAAAACAACATTGATCCTCAACTTATCCATGGTTCGGGAAAAAAAGGGCGTTTAACTAAAATGGATGTTCTAAAGTATATTGACGATAGTCATACACTTGAACAAACCATTCCTCAAGCCTCACCGGTCAAAGCACAAACACAAGCCCAGCCTACCATCACATCACCGGATGTCTCCTCTAACTTTCGTCCAGAACAGCGTGTTCCCATGACACGTCTAAGAGCAAAGGTTGCTGAACGGTTATTACAAGCCCAACAGAATGCTGCCATGCTAACCACCTTTAACGAGGTTAATATGCAAAGTGTGATGAACTTAAGAAACCAGTATAAAGACCGGTTTCTACAAAAACATGATATTAAGCTCGGCTTTATGTCATTCTTTATCAAAGCATCTATTGAAGCGCTAAAGAAATACCCCGCAATTAATGCATCGATTGATGATAAAGATATTATTTATCATGGTTACTATGACATGGGAATTGCCGTTTCAACGCCAAGAGGATTGATTGTTCCCGTGATTAAAGATGCTGACCAACTTGACTTTGCCGGCATAGAAAAAAGTATTTTTGACTACGGCACTAAAGCTAAAGAAGGTTCATTAAGCTATGAAGATTTGACCGGTGGCACTTTTACTATTACTAATGGCGGGATATTCGGCTCTATGTTATCTACCCCTATTCTTAATCCACCACAATGCGCTATTTTAGGAATGCACGCGATAAAAGAACGCGCGGTGGTTGAAAATGGCGAAATTGTTATCCGTCCCATTATGTATTTAGCACTATCTTATGATCATCGCCTGGTTGATGGCAAAGAAGCCGTAGAGTTCTTAGTTACCATAAAAGAATGTTTAGAATCACCCGCTCATCTCCTACTCAATATATAGGATTTAATTATGACTACGCCTACATCTCAATATGATGTCATTATTATCGGTGCAGGCCCTGCCGGTTATGTTGCAGCCATACGCTGTGCGCAATTAGGGTTTAAAACAGCCTGTATTGATAACTGGAGCAATGATAAAGGCAAATTTAGCTTGGGCGGTACATTTGTCAATGCCGGATGTATTTCATCAATGGCATTACTTGAATCTTCAAAAATATATCATTTATTAAATAATGATATTAGCAATCACGGTATTACAGTTGATAACGTAGATATTGATCTCCCAAAAATGATTAAACGAAAAGATGCTATTATCGATTCCTTAAATCAGCATATTAATGAACTATTCACCCGTAACAAAATTGATTGTATTCACGCACATGGAAAATTATTATCAGCAAACCAAGTTGAAATAACCACGATCAATACCAACAAGCAATCCATATTAAATGCTGAGAATATTATTTTAGCAACTGGATCACACCCTACCAATCTACCTTGCGCAACCATTGATAATGAATTTATCATCAACTCCACCCAAGCTTTAAATCTTAAAGAGATACCTAAACGATTGGGTATTATTGGTGCAGGGATAATAGGTATTGAATTAGCAGGCATATGGAATAATTTAGGTTCCGAAGTGATTCTATTAGAAGCACAAGAATCCTTTTTGACAGCAACTGACCAGCAAATTTCTGATGAGGCTTATACTATATTCAGCAAAAAGGGGCTTGATTTACGCCTAGGTGCTCGTGTTATCTCTGCAAAAAAAAGCTCAAAAAAAGTAGTCGTAGAGTACCAAGATCATGACGGCAATCATACGCTACACTTAGACAAACTCATTGTTGCCTCAGGTCGCGAAGCAAATACAGAAAACCTAGCAGCGGCTGAAGCCGACTTATTACTTGATGACAATGGTTTTGTTCATGTCGATGAGAACTGCTGCACAATACTCCCCGGTGTATATGCTATCGGTGACTTAACCACACTCGGCCCTATGCTTGCGCACAAAGGTTTGGAAGAAGGAATCTTTGTTGCTGAGCATATTGCAGAACAAAGCAACCCAATTAATTACGATATTATTCCTAGCGTTGTTTATACCTCGCCAGAAATTGCCTGGGTCGGTCAGTCAGAACAGGCATTACTAGCGGTAGGTGAAAACTATAAAACAGGTATTTTTCCATTCAGCGCATCTGCTCGGGCTCATACCATCGGAAAAACTGAAGGATTAGTTAAGATTATCTCTCATGCTGAAACAGATATTATTCTAGGCGTGCATATTATTGGAGACCAAGCCTCTGAAATTATTGCCGAGGCTGTATTAGCGATGGAATTCTCAGCCAGCGCAGAAGATTTAGCAAGAACGATTCATGCACATCCCTCTATATCAGAAGCACTACATGAAGCTGCACTGGCTTTGGATAGCCGCGCCTTACATTTGCCGCCGGAAAATTAATACGCGTTAAAGCCCCCTCACCAGACCATAGGGTGTACTGAGGGACGAATAACACCATCCATGGTGTTATT
>WTAG01000321.1 GCA_013139755.1 Methylomarinum sp.
TAGCACCCAAACCATTGTAGAGGAATTACAGCAATACCAAGACCTGGGTTACACAATGCATAAAGTCAGTGCCGCCGAAAACATTGGTATAGGCGAGTTAAAAGCCGCTTTAAACAATCAAATCAGTATTCTTGCAGGTCAATCAGGGGTAGGAAAATCATCATTAACTAACGCCTTAATTCCCGACAAACAATTAAAAACTAACACAGTTTCCGAAATCACCAAACACGGACGCCACACCACAACAGCGGCAACACTTTACCATTTACCTGAAGGTGGCGATTTAATTGATAGTCCTGGGGTTGCTATATTTGGACTGGCTGATTTAACTGAGCAGCAATTAGCATGGGGATACAGAGAGTTTCAGCCCTTAATTGAACAGTGTCGCTTTAATAATTGCCGACATGTCAATGATAAAGGTTGCGCCGTAAGGTCTGCGGCTGAAAACGGAGAAATCCCCAGGCAGCGTTATCAGCGTTATTTAAAACTAAGAGAAAAAATGCCCACGGCAAATTAATTTAATACACCTTGCAGGAGCGTCTGCCCTCGGCGCAAGGGCTTATCTTAAAACCCTCTCTTTCTGGATGCCTACAGGGATATAGAAAAATGTATTAGATGATAACTTATTAAAATGGGCATAAAATTCATATGTCATATCATTCCTAAACGACGACAATAAAAAACCGGACTAAGTCCGGTTTTTTTATGCTTCTCACGATCACGGAGTATATATCCAAAAACTTATTTTGTTAACAGATCAACAGTATCTTGAGCCTCTTTGTTCACAGCTTCAGCTTGTTCATTAGCGGTTTCCACTGTTGTTTCAACAGCCTCACCCGTAACATTTACTGCACCCTTTATTTTTTTATTAACTTCCATCGCCTTATCCAAAGCACTATTCACCTTAGTTAGCGCATTATCTGTTACAACTTGAGCAGTCCCAGCTGCATCCGAAGCAGTTTGAGAAGTTTGCTCAATCGCTTCTTCGACTGTAGTTTGTTGCGGCTCCGTTACTTCAGCAGGAGTCGACACGGGGGTTGCCGATTCAACAGCCGCTGTCGTTTCAGCAGGTTGCTCTGCCTGCTCACAAGCGGCCAATAGAGTCAAACAAAGAACAGATGATGTTAAAATTACTATGGTTTTCATTGGCTTATCCTATTCCAAAATATATTATATGGTCCAAAAAAAAACAGACACTAACATCTAAGAATAGTCCATTTTAAACACCTTTACAAGACATAAGAAAACCATAAAAAAACCAAAAATGACACAGAGCACTCGCATTGAGCTGAGTCATGATTCCTTATCTTGCGATAAAAATCCGTTATTGCTGCTAAAACAGGCAAAATCAGATAAAAAAACACGATCTCTCATTTTTCCTACCCGATCAATGTGAGAGAGCAAATTTTCTTCATCAATAAACCATTAGCCGGGAGGCCATGTCATTTGTCGTCCACCCAGCAAATGCATGTGCAGATGAAAAACTTCCTGCCCACCCTTTTCATTACAATTTAAAACCGTTCTATAACCTTCTTCAGCCAACCCTTCTTGTTTCGCTAATTTAACAGCTGTTTGCAACAAGCGCCCAGCCATCACCGAGTCATCTAAATCATTTAAGGTAGCTACGTGAGTTTTGGGGATAATTAGAATATGAACAGGGGCTTGTGGATTGATATCCCTAAAAGCCAGGATATGATCATCTTCATAAACCACATCAGGTTTAATTTCACCTGCTACCATTTTACAAAAGAAACAATCAGTCATTTTTACACCTTTTTAAATCATCTCTCGTCGCCCATCAAAAGCATGAGATAAAGTACCACTATCAATAAACTCCAGCTCCCCCCCCATAGGCACACCATGAGCAATACGGCTTGCTTGAATATCATACTTCTTAGCCACTTCAGCAACAAAATGTGCTGTTGCCTCACCCTCTACAGTGGAATTAGTCGCTAAGATAATTTCCTTAATTTCACCTTGAGCAAAACGCTGTTGCAATAAATCCATGCCCAATTCATCAGGCCCTATGCCATCAAGCGGTGATAGTCGTCCATGCAATACAAAATATACACCTTTAAAAATAGTCGCCTGATCAACCACCCAGACATCGGCCGGGCTTTCAACAATGCATAGCAGTGATTGATCCCGTGATCCCTGCACACAAATATCACACAACTTGTCTTCGGTTAAGGTTCGGCACTGCTGGCAATAGCCAATTTCATCAGCCGCTTGCAACAAAGTGTTTGCCAACTGCTTTGCACCCGCTCTATCGCGCTGCAATAGATGAAATGCCATGCGCTGAGCCGATTTAGGCCCTACACCAGGCAAACAACACAAATCTTGAATCAACTGCCCTAACAGTCCTTTTCCCTGCATTAGAATGGCATTTGAAAACCAGGAGGCAAAGGCATTCCAGCTGTAATATCCGCCATTTTTTCTTTTTTCATTTTAGACACTTTATGAACTGCATCATTAATTGCTGCCGCTACCAAATCTTCCAGCATATCTTTATCATCACCCAGCAATGAGTCATCAATCGATATTTTTCTCACTTCTCGCTTGCCTGTCATGATAACAGTAACTAAACCACCACCCGATTCGCCCTGAATTTGCATAGATGCCAGCTCTTCTTGCGCTTTTTTTACATCTTCTTGCATTTTTTGGGCTTGTTGCATGATATTACCCAGTGCGTTTTTCATTTTTTCTCCGTACTTAATTATTTATATCGGTTCAATAGTACCCGGCATGACTCTAGCATCAAACTGCTCTTTTAATACCTGAACATTATCATCAGCATTTATAGAATCCACTGCCGCTTGCTGCCTGTCTTCACGCTGTTTCGTTATTTGTTGAGCGGGGGTTGTACTATTACTCTGTTCAGTTTTAATACTTAATTTAATCGGTTTACCCAAATAACCTTGCAATGCCTCTTGCAAGTTTGCTTCTGCTCGTGGGCTAATTAACTGCGTATGTCCTGGGCTCAACACCAGCTGACAAGCATTATCATCCAGACTTTCCAGCACACAATTATTAGCCAGCTCTCGAGTCATACCTCTTACTTTTATAGCAACTATCAGCTCAGCCCAGTTACCCTCAGGATTTACTGGCGTTTGCTGGGGCTGTACATCAACATTCGCCACAGGACTATCGACTGAAGCAACCAGCGATGGTTTAACCTCAAGTTTTTTAGCCCTATCAACAATAACTTGAGGCGCTTTAGTTTGAGCTACTCCAGAGTTGGGTTTAAAAGTCAGCATTCTCAGCATAACCATTTCAAAACCGCTGCGTGGATCAGGTGCTAAATCGAGATCTCGCTGCCCAATTAATGCGATTTGATAAAACAATTGCACATCTTCAGGCAACAATTTATCCGCTAGCTCGGCAATACTATCTGAGTCAAAATCGTTATCAACAAAACCAGGAATCGTTTGCGTTAAAGTGACGCGATGCAATACCCGCAAGATCTGCTGTAAAATATCAGCAAAATCAGGGGTCAATTCAGTAATATCGGCTATTTTTTGTAACAATGCCACTGCATCATTACTAGCTAAAGCCAACAAAATATCATCAACCGGTTGCTGTGCTACTGTACCCAACATTTGAGTGACAGTTTCCAGCCTAACCTCACCATTTCCGAATGCAATCGCCTGATCAAGTAGACTTAATCCATCACGTAAACTGCCATCCGCCGCACGTGACAATAATTTTAATGCCGACGAATCCGCAACAATGCTCTCCTGACCTAAAATATAAGCCATTTGCGCATCAATTTGTTCGGGTAATAAGCGTTTAAGATTAAACTGCAAGCAACGCGATAATACTGTAACAGGGATTTTTTGAGGATCAGTCGTTGCCAGTAAAAACTTAACGTGAGGTGGAGGTTCTTCCAGTGTTTTAAGCAAAGCATTAAAACTATGACCAGACAACATATGCACTTCATCTATCAAATAGACTTTGTATCGCCCTTGATTAGGCGCATATTGTGCGTTATCTAGTAAGTCACGGGTATCTTCAACTTTTGTTCGGGAGGCGGCATCAACTTCAATTAAATCTAGAAACCGACCTTCATCAAATGCACGACAAACATCACATTCGCCACACGGATTACAATCTTTAAGATTTTCACAGTTAATTGCTTTAGCTAAAATTCTAGCGACGGTCGTTTTACCTACGCCACGAGTTCCAGTAAACAAATAAGCATGATGAAGCCTGTCATGTTGCAATGCGTTACATAACGATTGGCTAACATGTTCCTGACCGACAAGCTGGGTAAAATTCTGAGGACGCCATTTTCTGGCTAAAACCTGATAAGCCATTAGAGACTCTGAGGAAAATATAAGATTGGGCGGAAACCATGCCAGCCACATCTCGGCACACGAATCTGCTGCTACCGTTGCTCCCTTCCGGGCCTGGCGGAGTTTACAGCGTATCGTTGCGAGAGGACCGACACGGTAACCATAATGT
>WTAG01000625.1 GCA_013139755.1 Methylomarinum sp.
TTCTATATTCTTCTGCAATTCTATTATGTGACTTATCCAGGCGAATAAAACCACTATTATGCAAATAATCCCAATCAAACTTAATAACATCCCGTTCCTTCTTAAGAGTAGAATTTATAGGAGGAGCAGAAACCTGAGTATCATCAATAGGCATCGCTCTTTCCATTGATACCTCAGCTATCTCCTCTTTTCCTTTAATATCACTCTTTTCTTCAGGTAAAATTTCATTTTCTTTTGCTTTCTCAAGAGCCTTTTCTAACATATTCATTAATATATCATCCTATACATACTAAAAATAAAAGCCTATCTAATGTACTAAACATAATTTTGTGCCTTTAAGGAAAGCAAAACAGTTATAACTTAATATCCAAAGTTATTACAGCTGAATACATCATTAATAAAATAGCATTAGCAAAAACATATCGGTACAACCTAAACCGATCATTTTTAAATTGTTCTTCATTAACAACCTTTGAAATCACACCTAATACAGGAAGTCCCGTGATTTCTCGCAATTGTTTAGCCTCCACCATAGTCGGTCTCACAAAGACTTTAAGTAAAGCTAGAACGATCCCGACAACAAATCCAACAACTAGTACAATAGAGTGATACAACCTTCTATTAGGCGATGAAGGACTTTGAGGAACATGAGCAGGGTCAATTATTTTAAATTTTAATGCGGAAACTTGGGTATCAACACTGGTAGCCATTCTAGCTTTTTCTCTACGGTCGAGTAATGCCATATAGTTCTTCCTAATTGTTCCATAATCTCGATTTAAATTCTGCATTTCAGTTTCTGTTGTTAACCTAATATTAAACTGGTCATCTTCTGTTTTTAACTTATGCTGATAAGAATGTATTCTTGAATTTAAAGTCGCTATTTCAGCCTCAATATTATTCAATGCAACCTTTATTGTTTGTACATAAGGGTTGGACATTGCTTCATGAGCTCCTAACAAACTATCATCGGATGATTCAGAAACTAACCTAATGTCTTCTTTTCGTTTATTTAATGCCTTAATTTCATTATCAATAATTGCAATATTTGGATGATTCTCTGTATATTTCAATAAAATATCATATTTTCTTTTTTTCAATTCATCTATACGGATATCTTCAATCGAGTCATTTCCAACTAGTCGAGTAAATCCATTTTCTTCACCAGACCTCAAAGCTTCTGTTAATTTTTGTTTCAATACATCTTTCTTAGAAACCAACTCTGATAACTGAACTTTTGAATCTTCTATTCTTTTACGAATATTTACAATTACACCAACTTGTCCTTGTCCTGGTTGGCCAGGAAGTAAACCTATATTATCTCTCTTGTAGTTTTCCTTTGCTTTTTCTGCATTCTGCAATCTTTGCTCATATTCTCTAATTTGATTATCTAGAAACCTCTTTGCAGAATCCACATCACTTAAATTGGATTGCTGAGTCTGTTCAGAAAAAACCGTTAATACGGCCTGTACAACAGTCTTAGCAGTGAGTGGATCTGTAGATTGGTATTTAATTGTAAAAATTTCACTTCGGCCTCCCTGTATTTTTACTTTACTTTTTAGCTTACTTACTAAGGCATGAAGTTTGTTTTCAGAGGACAAATCAACGTCCATTCCAGCTACTTCAGCCACTTTAATCATATTTTGTTGGGTAAACATTAGTTTTCTCATAATTGCAACTAACCCCCTAACATTTGACTGTACAGTCAACCCTCTGAGTAAAGGTCTCAACATTGTTCGTGTATCTACATGTACACGTGCACTCGATTGATAAATATCAGGCATTTTAGACACATGAACCCATCCGCTAATACAAATAATGAATGCAACAATTGTTACAATCCATCTGTTACGAACAACGCCTTTTATAAAATAAAAAACTTCAGAAAACTGATCTAGCATATTTTTTTAATCGTCTATTTCTGGAAATAAATATTTAAATAAAAACCTTAAACTAGACATATAAAATACACCCAGCCTAGATCATTTTTTAGAAAAATGCTTCAGGAATAATTAAAATATCACCTGGCAATATTAAAATATTGGCAGTTAAATCACCATCGTCAAGTAAATCATCAATTCTTATCCCAAACTGATGCTGCTCCCCATTAATTTCTCTAATAATACTAGCGCGATTTCCATCAGCAAACTGGCCAATACCTCCTAATTGTATGAGTAAATCTAACAAACTCATTTCAATTTTATAAGGAAGTGCTTTGGCAAAAGAGTTCGAACCACCTTGATTAATGACTCGTACTTGTTGAGGATAAATCCCCTGAAACCCGCCAACCATTACCGCAACCAAAGGATCTCTAACATACTTTGACAAGCCTTTTTCAATTGCACGAGCAAGCTCCGACGGTGTTTTACCTGATGCCATTAAATCATCAAGTAATGGTGTATTTATTTTTCCATCCGGTCTTACCGTAACACCTCTCGATATATCTGGATTATCCCAGACAAAAATCTCAATCGAATCACCTGGTCCAATAATATAGGTATAGTCAGAAGGTAATTCCGCTGTACTATCCAGTGGTGGGTAGCTACAACCAATCAGATATAACATGGATAGCATAATCACCATCCCTCTAACTCTAACCATACTAATCTCCAAATTTAAAAAATATTGTACAACTTTACTTCACTTTAATCGATCAAATCCACATTATAGTAGAGTCTAGTAAAATTGCGCATTATTTAAGCTCTGCAAGTAATTCTTCAGTCATTTTTCTTTCAGGGTAAACCTTTCCTTTTCCAAGCTGAATAGCCTGCTTTAGCTCTGAAATTGCAGCCAATTTATCACCCAATTTATGATACCCTACAGCCAAATGATATCTAAACACAGGAATATCAGGCGCAATTTCAATAACCTTCTTGAGCACAGCTATAGCAGTATCCATATCCCCATTTTTTAATTGGGCCCAGCCGTACGTATCTAGAAAATAAGGATTTAATGACTGCTTAAAAGCGTCAGACAATTGTAATGCATTACTGACATGATCAGCATCACCATAATGATCAAGGTATATCGTCGCTAAATTATTTTTTGCAACTGGGTGCCTGGAATTAATTGCAAGTATCCTTTTGTATTGCTCAATAGCCTTATCAAAAACCTTAGCTTGCTCATAATATGCTGCTAGCCGCAGTAACAAACTCATATTGTTTGGGGCACTGCTCAGCCCATCTACATAGGCTTTATATTCAGCATCCTTATCACCCACCAGTGCATACAGCCTTGCTAGCTCAGAATAAAGCGGACTACTGCTTAAGCTATTATTTTTCAATGAATTTCTCAAAAATCCTATGGCTTTTTTATAATGCTTAGAACGCACCATAATCTGGCTCTTCAATAAATAGGCCGATAACATATTTGGATTTTTTTTAATAAATCCATTCAGATAGTCATCCATTTTCATTTGCTGTTTTAATACGGAATAACATTCAGCCATGCCAACCAAAGCATAGTTAACCCAAGGGGATTTCTCTAACAATTCAGCATACGAAACAACGGCTTTTTCACATTCATTTTTCTTGTAAAGCGCTTTGGCCCGAAGATACGCAGATAACACGTCTCCATTTTTATCCCTGCTAACTCTATCAATGTATTTATCAACATTCTTCCATTGCTTTTTATCACCGTATAACTCAACCAATTGAGTCAAAATATTCAATTGAGATGGCAAATACCTTAATGCTCTCTCTAAAAGCTCTATGGCGTAATCAACATGCTTTTCACGCACTTCTTTGCTAACAATATAATTGAGTGCAACCAAATTCTTAGGACTTATTTTTAAAGCCTCTTTATAATTAATATAAGCCTTATCTAAATCACCTTGAACCAGGTAAATTGAACCCAGTAATGATAAAGCTTGATCCATACGAGGCTTTTGCCAAAGTATTGCTTCTACTACTGTCTTCGCATCACTATATTGTTTCTTATTAAATAAAACTTGAGCCTTAAGTAACTTTGCCTCCTGGTTAGATGGACTATCCCGCTCGACTCTGTCTATATATTCCAATGCCTTATCAAATGATTTTTCACTCATTTCCAACCCGGCTAAAATCAGACGTGCCTCATCTCTTGCTTCCCTATCATTCTGAGTGATAATTGTATTTAAAACCTTCTTTGCTGCACTTAACTCATTTTTAGACAACAGCCATTTGGAATAAACCGTTAATGATGCAGTGTTATCTTTATTATTTTTAACAAATACATCCAGTTGATTAAACGCATCCTTACTGTCCACCGAATACAGATAATTTAGCAGTGCTAATTCCGTCTCGACCACTCCTCTTTTACTTTCCACTAAAGACCTTAAAAGATTCTCTCCTTGCTTTATTTTATTCGCTTTCAAATAACTACCGGCCAGGGCAAACTTCACCTTATTATCATCAGGCCGAAGCTCAACAAGCTTCTCGTAATCAGCGACAAGCATATCGAGATCGCCCATCTGAGAATCCAATTGAAGTTTCAACAGATGCAGTGAAATATTGTTTTCATTATCCTTAAGTAATGGTGTTAATACTGCCAATGCCTCATCAAATGCCTTATTTCT
>WTAG01000136.1 GCA_013139755.1 Methylomarinum sp.
GCTTATATGACAGGAAGAGGGCGTGTTCATTTGCGCTCACGTTGTCATTTCGAAGACAGGGGTGATGGTGGGCGCCAATCTATCATTGTGACTGAATTGCCTTATCAGGTGAACAAGGCCAGATTGCTTGAAAAAATAGCTGAAATGGTTAAGGAAGGTAAGCTGGAAGGGATTAGTGGTTTACGTGATGAGTCTGATAAAGACGGTATGCGCATGGTTATTGAGTTGCGCAGAGGTGAAGTTGCTGAGGTTATTTTAAATAACTTGTATAAGCAAACTCAGTTACAAACTGTATTTGGTATCAATATGGTGGCTATTCGTGAAGGCCGGCCATATTGCATGAATCTTAAAGAGATTCTTGTCGCTTTTATTAATCATCGACGTGAAATTGTAACCCGTAGAACAATTTATTTGTTACGCAAAGCGCGTGAAAGAGCACATGTTTTAGAAGGTTTAGCGATTGCCTTGGTTAATATTGATGAAATGATTGAGTTAATCAAAACATCAAAAAATCCAGCCGAAGCCAAGCAAGGTTTGTTAGCAAAAGATTGGGGCTTGGGTTTGGTATCTGTGTTATTAGAAAATGCAGAAGCAGATCGCACACGTCCTGAGAGTTTAGCTATTGAATTTGGTGCGCATGGTGATTGGTATAAATTATCAGAGGCACAAGCTCAGGCTATTCTTGATCTGCGTTTACATCGCTTAACAGGTTTAGAGCAAGAAAAAATTGTTAAAGAATACAAAGAGCTGCTTGAATTAATCGATGGCTATTTGGAGATTTTAGCTAGTGATATTCGATTAATGGAAGTGATTCGTGAAGAATTAGAAGAAATTAAAGAACAATATGCAGATGAACGACGCACTGAAATATTACAAGATCATCTTAACTTATCTGCGGAAGATTTAATTACCGAAGAAGATATGGTGGTCACCATGTCTCATGAAGGTTATGTAAAATCTCAACCGCTGGATGATTATAAAGCTCAGCGTAGAGGTGGGCGTGGTAAATCAGCGACCGCAACAAAAGAGAAAGATTTTGTTGAAAAACTGATTATTGCAAATACCCACGATACTATCTTGTGTTTTTCATCGTCGGGTAAAGTCTATTGGCTAAAGGTGTTTCATTTGCCTGTTGCTAGTCGGGGGTCGCGTGGTAAGCCATTTGTTAATTTACTACCTTTAGAAAAAGGTGAGAAAATTAATGCGATGTTGACTGTGCGAGAGTATACCGAAGATAAATTTATCTTTATGGCAACAGCAGCAGGTACAGTTAAGAAAACACCACTAAAAGAATTTGAAAGACAACGTGCAAACGGAAAAATTGCAATTGATTTACGTGAGAATGATACTTTAGTTGGCGTTGCGGTGACTGATGGAGAGCAGAATATACTGTTATTTAGTAGCGCAGGTAAAGCAAACTGTTTTAATGAAACTGATGTGCGCTCGATGGGAAGAACTGCGACTGGTGTGCGAGGTATTAAATTACAAGAAGGGCAAGAAGTTATTTCTTTAATTATTGCTGCTGAGGGTACTGTTTTAAATATCACTGAAAATGGCTATGGTAAACGCACGAAATTAGAAGAGTTTACTCGTCATAAGCGTGGCGGGCAGGGCATGATCGCTATGCAAACATCCGAGCGTAATGGGGCAATAGTGGGTGCCACATTAGTTGAAGATACTGATGAAATTATGTTAATCACTAGCGGTGGCATACTTGTTAGAACGCGTGTAGATGAGATTTCAGTGGTCGGACGAAATACACAAGGCGTACGCGTTATTCGTCTTGATAAAAAAGAAAAAGTGGTTGGTGTAGACCGTGTTGATGGATTGCCTGATGAAGATGATGATGAGGCATTGGATAAGTCTGAAATTGGCGAAGAGCTAATAGTTGATGCAGAAACTAACCCAGAGCAAGATAATTCGGAAGAAGAGAAATAATAATGAGTAGAATTTTTAATTTTAGTGCGGGGCCTTCGACATTACCTGAAGAAGTATTGTTAAAGGCTAAAGAGGAATTTTTAGATTGGCGTGGTACTGGCATGTCAGTGATGGAGATGAGTCATCGCGGCAAAGAATTTATGTCTATTGCCGAGGAATTGAAAACTGACTTAATTGATCTGCTTAATATACCCGATAATTATAAGGTTCTGTTTTTACAAGGTGGTGCAACAGGCCAGTTTGCGGGTATTCCTCAGAATATTTTGCAAGGTAAAGCGAAAGCTTGTTATGTAAATACCGGTGCTTGGTCTGAAAAAGCCATTAAAGAAGCTAAGAAATATTGCGATGTGATTGTATCGGCAGATGCTAAAGCATCAAATTTTACCGCTATTCCTGATTATTCATCTTGGAATGTGGATGAGCAGGCGGCATATTTGCATTACACAGATAATGAAACTATTCATGGGGTAGAGTTTCAAGATGTACCTGTTTTTGGTGATTTGCCATTAGTTTCTGATATGTCATCTAATATTTTATCTCGAGCTGTTGATGTCAGTAAATTCGGCATTATTTATGCCGGATCTCAAAAAAATATGGGGCCTGCCGGCGTTACTGTTGTAATCGTTCGTGATGATTTGGTTGGTCATGCAGATAAAAATATTGCATCAGTACTGGATTATGAGCAGCAAGCAAAGAATGATTCTATGCTAAATACACCGGCAACCTATAATTGGTATTTGGTCGGTCTAGTGCTTAAATGGGTGAAAGAGTCAGGCGGTATCGCGGCGATGGAACAGCATAATAAAGTAAAGGCTGATAAATTGTATCAAGCAATTGAGCAGTCTGCTTTATATTCTAATCCTGTTGATATAGCTGTTCGTTCACGAATGAATATACCTTTTGTGCTGGCGAATGCTGAGTTAGATAAAGAATTCTTGAGTCTTGCGACAGCAAACGGTTTAAGTTCATTAAAAGGTCATCGTTCAGTCGGCGGAATGCGTGCAAGTATCTATAACGCTATGCCAGAGCAAGGCGTAGATGCTTTGATTGATTTTATGGCTGAATTTGAAAGAACGCACGGCTAAGTTGATTGATAGCAAGTTGCTTTAAGTCCTCCCTTGATGGGGAGGGTTGGGTGACGACTGCATGGATGCAAAAGGTAGAGTAACGCAGGAGCAGTTACCGAGGAGAAGCTAAATAATTCTCTTTTTCAGTTGCTCTTATATAAAAGTCTTATGTGAACCCTTGGGTGTTTGGTATGAGACAACGGATAGGTAAAAAGGCTTTATAAAATCGAAATGACAGACATAATCCCACTTTCAGAATTAAGAAATCAAATTGATACAATTGATAGTCAAATACTTCAATTGATTAATCAGCGTGCAGGCTGTGCGATGGAAGTTGCTAGAACCAAAATATCTGAGGGAGAAACAGGTACTTTCTATCGACCTGATCGCGAAGCTTTGGTTTTGCGTCGTATTAAAGAGCTGAACCCCGGACCGCTATCTGATGAAACAACGGCTCGCTTTTTTAGAGAGATAATGTCTGCCTGCCTGGCTTTAGAAAAGCCATTGGAAGTGGCTTTTTTAGGGCCGGAAGGAACATTTACTCAACAAGCAACCTTTAAGCATTTTGGGCAAGCTATTAATACGGTGCCTGTTGCTAATATCGATGATATTTTTACCGAGGTAGAGCAGCAACATTGTCAGTTTGGTGTAGTGCCGGTAGAAAATTCAACTGAAGGTGTGATTACGCATACGCTTGATCGCTTTATTTCTTCGACATTGCAAATTTGTGGCGAAGTTGAAATTAGAGTGCATCAGAACTTAATGGGACATGTTGAAAACTTTAATGATATTACTGAGGTTTTTTCGCATCAGCAATCACTGGCTCAGTGCCGTCAATGGCTAGATGCTCATTTGCCGCATGCAGTGCGTACATCGGTCAGCAGCAATGCTGAGGCTGCCAGGTTAGCCTCTGAAAACAAAGATAAAGTGGCAATTGCAGGCGAGGTTGCAGCTGATTTATATAAGCTTAATATTTTAGAAAAAAATATTGAAGATGAATCGAATAACACCACTCGTTTTATCATTATCGGTCAGCAGCAGCCTGTTTCTACGGGTTTGGATAAAACATCGTTACTGATTTCTACAGATAATAAAGCGGGTTCATTGCATAGAATTCTTCAGCCATTTGCTGAGTATGGTATTGGTTTGTCACATATTGAATCCAGACCATCTAAACAAGGGCTTTGGGATTATGTGTTTTTTATAGATATTATTGGACATAAAGACGATGAAGATGTCGTTAAGGCTCTGGATTCATTAAAAGGAAATGTTAATTTGTTAAATATATTAGGTTCATACCCTAAAGCCGTTATTTAACGCTGATCTTTGTTGTTTTTATCTAAATTATTATGAAAAATACAAATACAATAATTGACCTGGCTGTGCAAGGTGTTCAAAAGCTGGTTCCTTACACGGCAGGTAAGCCAATTGAAGAATTAGAGCGAGAATTAGGTTTAACTCAAATTGTTAAATTAGCCTCTAATGAAAATTCATTGGGATTGGGTTCTAAAGCAAAGTCAGCAATTGAAGAGACCTTATCTGATTTGTCACGTTATCCAGATGGTAATGGTTTTTCCTTAAAACAAGCCCTAGCGAATAAAACAGGTGTTTCAGCCAAGCAAATAACCTTAGGTAATGGCTCTAATGAGATTTTAGAATTAGTTGCCCGTACTTTTTTAACCCCTGATTTGGAAGTGGTTTTTTCACAGCATGCATTTGCTGTTTACCCTTTGGTAACACAAGCGGTAGGCGCAACGGCTAGAGTTGCGCCGGCATTAAATTATGGGCACAATTTGGATGCCATGTTGGGCTGTGTTAATGAAAAGACGCGGTTGGTATTTATTGCTAATCCAAATAATCCAACAGGTACTTTGTTATCAGCAGCAGCTTTAGAAAGTTTTATTAGCGCATTACCTAGTGCTGTTATCTGTGTATTAGATGAAGCCTATTTTGAGTTTGTCGGTGATGAAAATGGGGTAAACTCAATAGAATGGTTGGCTAAATACCCTAATTTAATCATTACCCGTACTTTTTCTAAAGCGTATGGCCTGGCTGGTTTGCGTATGGGGTATAGTTTGTCATCTGCTGAAATTGCGGATTTGCTTAATCGTGTAAGGCAACCTTTTAATAATAATATGTTGGCTTTGGCGGCCGCTGAGGCGGCATTGTCTGATGATAAGTATTTGGCTGAAACCATTGCCCTTAATAATCAGGGAATGCAGCAGTTAACAACTGCATTTTCTGAGTTGGGGTTATCATGGATTCCTTCAGCGGGTAATTTTGTCTCTGTTGATTTGCAACAAACGGCCATGCCTATTTATGAGGCCTTATTGAAGAAAGGTGTGATTGTTCGGCCTATTGCAAATTATGAAATGCCTAGTTATCTACGGATTAGCATTGGTACCGCAGAAGAAAATCAGTTTTTTATCAATGCATTGAAAGATATTCTTAATGATGTTTAGCAAGATTTGCATTATTGGTGTTGGCTTAATCGGCGGATCAATTGCAAGAGCGGCCAGGGAGCAAGGTCTGTGTGATCATATTGTTGCTTTTGGTCGTCAGAAGGGTATAGATAACTTACGTGCAGCAAAGAGACTGGGTGTTATTGATGAGTTTTATGTTGATATAGAACTTGCAGTTAAGGATGCTGATTGTGTGGTTATAGCCACGCCAGTGGGTGTTATAGAACAGGTCTTTCAACAGCTTAAGCCTTTTTGGAATGAACAGGCGCTTTATACCGATGCCGGAAGTACTAAAGGTAGTGTTATCGAAGCTGCGCGCACTGTGTTTTCAGAAGTGCCAAGCAACTTTATTGCTGTCCATCCTATAGCGGGTGCAGAGAAAAGTGGTGTTGAAGCTTCGCAAGTGGATTTATTTAAACATAAGCGTTTGATCATTACGCCTATAGAGTCTTCGTCCCCACAAGCACTAAATAAAACCAAACTGTTTTGGGAAGGTATAGGTGCTGATGTATCTATGATGGATGTTCAGCATCATGATGCGGTTTTGGCTGCAACCAGTCATTTACCTCATATACTTGCGTTTTCTCTGGTTAATTTGTTGGGAAAAAAAGATGAGCAAGTTGAAATCTTTAAATATGCTGCTGGCGGCTTTAAAGATTTTACTCGAATTGCTTCAAGTGATCCAACCATGTGGCTGGATATTTGTATGGCAAATAAAAATGAAATTATCCCTTTAATTCAGCAGTTATCTGCTGAATTAAAGGGTGTAGAACAAATGCTGGTTGATAGTGAAAGCCAGCAACTTTTTGAAACCTTTACGTATGCCAAGCAAGCTAGGCAGCGTTTTCTTAATCAATTTGATAATCATATGTCACAATCAATTACATTTAATGTCCAGCCCGGTGGTAGTTTACGTGGAGAAATTCGTGTGCCAGGGGATAAATCAATGTCTCACCGTTCAATTATGTTAGGCTCGCTGGCTGAAGGTGTGACCCATGTGAAAGGTTTTTTAAATGCAGAAGATGCTTTGGCAACTTTAGCGGCATTTAGAGCAATGGGTGTTGAAATTGAAGGACCAGTTAATGGTGAAGTGACAATTCATGGTGTAGGTAAGCATGGATTAAAAGAGCCTAAAGAACCTTTGTATTTAGGTAATTCTGGTACATCCATGCGTTTGTTAAGTGGCTTGTTGGCGGGGCAGAATTTTAATTCTGTATTAACTGGTGATTCATCTTTATCTTCAAGACCGATGAAAAGGGTAACTGGGCCTCTGATTTCCATGGGCGCAGACATTGAAACAGAAGAGAATGGAACTGCACCATTACGTATTACCGGAACAGATAAGTTACAAGCAATCAATTATGTGATGCCTATGGCAAGTGCACAGGTTAAGTCATGTTTGTTATTGGCTGGTATGTATGCCGAAGGTGAAACAACTGTTGTTGAACCTGCTCCAACACGTGATCACACAGAAAGAATGTTGAATGGTTTTTCATACCCTGTGCAGCGTGATGGAAGCAAAGCAAGTATTAATTCAAAAGGCAGTTTAATAGCAGCAGATATAGATGTACCAAGTGATATATCGTCGGCGGCTTTCTTTTTAGTGGGGGCGTCTATTGCGCCAAATTCTGATGTAACCTTGAATCATGTCGGAATTAATCCAACACGCACAGGTATT
>WTAG01000377.1 GCA_013139755.1 Methylomarinum sp.
CATGCCTGTGGCGCGGAGTTGATTAAAGTAACTGACCATCACGACACCATTTAATACCGCAATACCAAGCAAGGCAATAAAGCCAACGGAGGCGGGGACTGATAAGTATTCGCCTGATATCCATAAAGCAAACACGCCACCTATCATTGCTAAAGGAATGTTAGATAGGATTAAGCTGGCTTGTTTAACTGATCCAAAGGTTGAAAATAGTAACAAGAAAATTAGCCCGAGTGAGATGGGAATCACTAAGCCTAATCTAGTGGCCGCTCTTTGCTGGTTTTCAAACTGACCGCCAAATTCGACATGATAGCCTGTGGGTAGTTTGACTTTTTCTGCAACAAGCTTACGAGCTTCATCAACAAAACCAACCAGGTCACGTCCTTCTACATTACTTTGAATAACCACAAAGCGTTGACCTCTTTCTCTATCAATAGAAACAACGCCTTCCGCTCGTGTTATTTTGGCAACGGCGGTAATGGGGACGTGTCCACCATCTGGTAGGGTCAGTTGTAAGTTTTCAAAGTTAGATGAGTTGCTGTCCCCACGTAAAATGAGGGGAGTACGTTTTATGCCTTCCTGGACAATACCGATATTTAAGCCTTCAATTTGGGCGCGCAACATGGTTTGAATACTGTTACTGCTTAAGCCCAGGCGACCTGCTGCTTGACGGTCTATGGTTAATTGCAAAAATTGCATGCCTTCATTTTCTTTGGCAAATACATCGGTTGCTCCGGCAATAGATTTTAAAGTCGCTTCAATTTCTTTGGCTTTGGCATTTAACTGGTCAAGATCTGTACCAAATAGTTTAACCGCAACATCGCCGCGGGTTCCTGTCAGCATTTCTGAAACACGCATTTCAATAGGCTGGGTAAAACCAAAAGCTATCCCTGGCGTTTGAGCCATGACTTTTCTGATTTCTTCAATCAAAGCTTCTTTGCTTTGCATCCGCCATTGATCTTTGGGTTTTAAAATCAAGAAGGTATCAGTGTCATTTAAGCTCATAGGGTCTAACCCGAGTTCATCAGTTCCTACGCGTGAGATGACATTAACAATTTCAGGAATATTTTTGAGCAGATTTTTTTGTACCTGAACATCAAGTTCAACAGTTTGTTCCAGGGTGATAGAGGGCAGTTTTTCTAGCTGAACAATGATGTCTCCTTCATCCAGTGTTGGCATAAAAGTGCTGCCGATTTGAGTAAAGACAACAGCGGTAATGACAAGCAAACTGCCCGCAGTGATAAATACTTTTTTAGTATTAGTAAGACTCCATAACAGAATCGGCTGGTAGATTTTTTGGAGCTGTCTGGGTAGCCAGGGTTCTTGATCTGAAATATCTTTGAGTAAATAAGAGGATAAAACCGGAATGACAGTTAAAGATAAAAGTAGTGCTCCACCGAGTGCGAAAACAATAGTCAGGGCAACGGGGGTGAATAATTTACCTTCTAGTCCTTGTAGTGTCAGTAACGGTAAAAACACGATAATAATGATTAAAGTACCGGATACCACGGGTGCAGAGACTTCTTTAACGGCTCGGTAAATAATATGTAAGCGAGGTAGGCGACCTGCTTTTTCTTTATTGGCTAAGTGAGTGATGATATTTTCTACCACCACGATGGCACTATCAACCAGCATGCCTATGGCGATAACTAAACCACCTAAACTCATTAAGTTGGCGGACATGTCCATGCTTTTCATTAAAATGAATGTCACCATGGCAGCCAGCGGTAGAGAGCAGGCAACGGTTAAGGCGGCTCTTAAATTGCCCAGGAAAAAGATTAGTAATATAACCACTAAGATGATGGCTTCTACTAAGGCTTTTGACACGGTGTTTACCGCTTTGCTGACGAGGTTTCCTCTATTGTAAAAAACCTCAACTTTAACGCCTTCGGGAAAGCCCGGGCTTATTTCGGCTAGTTTTTTCTCTATATCGATGACTGTTTGTCTGGCATTAGCGCCTCGTAAGCTAAGAACCAAACCTGTGACCGCTTCACCTTTACCATCTTTGGTCACTGCGCCATACCGGGTTAATGCCCCAATTCTAATTTCGGCAATATCGCCGACAGTAATGGGAGAATCATGGTCATGAGCAACCACAATGGAGCGGATATCTTCTAGTGATTTAATGCGACCTTCTGCACGTACAATCAGGGCTTCTTCACCTTCTGTTAATCTGCCTGCACCGTCGTTGCGGTTATTTAATTGTAAGGCTTCTATCAGTTGATTAATGCCAATATTACGGGCTGACATGCGGGTATTATCGGGAGCGACTTCAAAGCTTCGCGCTAAGCCGCCGAGTGCATTAACATCAGCAACACCAGGAACTGTACGCAGAGCGGGACGTATAACCCAGTCCAGTAAGCTACGACGTTCCATTAGGGTCAGGTCACCGCCTTCAATGGCAAACATGAACATTTCACCTAAGGGCGTGGTCATGGGGGCTATGCCGCCTTCAACGCCATCGGGTAAATCACCCCAAAGGGTATTGAGTCGTTCAGCAATTTGCTGGCGTGCCCAAAAAATATCGGTACCTTCTTCAAAATCGACAGTAATGTCTGTTAAGGCATATTTGGCTAATGACCGCAACATGGTTTGATGAGGAATACCGAGTAACTCAACTTCTATCGGCGCGGTAATTCTGGACTCAACCTCTTCGGGCGTCATGCCATTGGCTTTAACAATGATTTTAACTTGTGTAGGAGATACTTCAGGGAATGCATCAATAGGGATGTTTTTGGCAGCATAGAACCCCGCACCAGCTAGTAGGAATATTAGTAAGGTGATGAGGATTCGCTGCGATAGTGCAAAGCGGATTAAGTTAGACATTATTCATCGCCCCCCCAAACCGAGCCATGTGGCTTTTAGTGCAACTGCACCTCGGATAGCAATTTCAGTTTCAGCTTTTAAATCACGACTGCCGATAATCACTGAATTATCTTTTTGCTTGCCAATGACGAGAACAGGCGTGGCGGTAAATCCGGTCGAGTTACGAATAAATAAATAGGCCTTGCCTTCATTTTGGGCAATGGCTGCATTTGGTACTATAAAAGAAGGTTTGTCACTACTCTGGATGATTTGGGTATTAATGTTTTGCCCCGCTCTTATAGTCGATGGAGAGCCATCAATGACAGCACGAGCGAGTATGGTTTGGTTATGTGTTTCAACACTTTGGCCGAGTAAGCTTATTTTTGCTGTAATTGTTGTGTTTTCTATTTGAACCTGGTCACCTATTTTAATACTGTTGATTCGTTCTTGAGGTATGTTGATTTCTAGCCAGAGTTTTTCAAGATTGGCAATTCGGTATAACGGTGCCAGAATCTCAAGTCTTTCGCCTGCGGTAACCATGCGTTCTAATACCACCCCTTTGATGGGTGAGTAAACAGTGAGCTGGCTGTTCAATCGACGGCTATTGGCTAGTTTTTTTATGTCATTAGCTGACATGCCTGCAATTTCCAGTAATTGTTTTGCTTCGTTGGCTTCTGCTGAAAATGTATTGTAACGACTACGACTTTCTTGCCAGCGGCGATCAGAAATTACCCCTTCCTGTAGCAGTTTTTTGTCACGTTGATAACCCGCTAATGCCAGATATTTTTGATTATTGGCTTTAAGAAACTGACGTTGTAGTGATAATAATTCTGGGCTATTGATATGTGCCAGAATTTGATCTTTTTCTACGTTATCCCCTAGCGTCACTTCGAGTTTACTGATTAATCCAGCTTGTGCAGCACTGACAATGTATTCCTGGTTAGGTGGGATAACCACTTTAGCAGGGGCATAAAGTAATGGGATTTGTTTTATAGGTTTTAGAGTATCTGTTTTTACGCCTAGATTATAAAATTGAACCCGGGCTATTTTAATTTCTTTATCATTTGCAATAGCGTAGTTGCTGCTTAATAAAAGGAGTGCGATTAGTATTCTTTTCATGGTTGTACTCCGACAGCTTGGTTATAAAGAGCAATGTATTTTTGTAGTAGAATTTCACGTTCTTTCGCGTGACGAATGGCATTATTTGATCGTGCTTGAATTTTTAATAAGTCCATTAGGTTGATTTCACCGGCAGAAAAACTCAGGCGGGTCATTTTTAAATGGGCTTGAGCAATTTGCTTTAATTCATTGGCTATTTTTAATTCAGTCAGCGTGACTTCTAATACATGTTTTGCTTCGTGGAATTGTTTTTCTAGGTTACGGAGTAAATGAGCTCTTTGAGTAAGTGCTTGTGTTAATGCTAGGTTAGCGGTTGCAACGCGAGGTGCAAGTTGAGCTTCACCACCAAAAGGAATCGATATTTGTACGCTCATGCTTTCTATATCATTACTATTTTCATCACCTTTTTCACTTCTACCACCTACGATAAAGCGGGATTGGCCTGAACCGGCAGATTTAACCCAATTAAGTTCGGCTTGTTTACGCTGTATAAGCGCATTGATGGCTAGTAGTTTGGGATGATTTTCCGGGATATCAATGAGTGTGCTTTGTATTTCTTTAAAATCAGCGGGGATCTCGGTTGATTGGGTTAAGCTAATATAATTTTTACGGGCATGCATCATTTCAGCTTCAGCTTGTGCCAGTAGTGAAAGCTTTTGTAAGTGGTCACTTTTTGCCAGTAAGAAGTCTGAGCGGGGTAAGTCGCCTAAATCAACTCTACGTTTGATTTTTGCCAGCAGTTTTGCTGAAATTTCCTGAATGGACTTGGTGTGTTCATGGCGTAGTTGTTCCAGCTCAATATTCCATAAAGCATTTCTTACCAGACCAGCAACGTCTAATCGTATGACTGACGACAGTTTTTTTGTTGCATTATGGGCTTGTTCGGCAACGGCAAGCCCCGCCTCACGTTGTCCCCAATTCCATAAGGGAAGTTGTAGCTGGACTTCCATTTCCCTTGAGCCGATGTCATCGCCAGGTAAATCATCCAGATAGCTTATTGATATTTTGGGTGCACCAGCCAACCAGCTATCACCTCGTTGTTGTAGTGCATTGGCTTCTTGTTCACGTGCTGATGTTAGTAAATGATCAGGAAATTTCTCTAATGTTAAAGCAATAACTTGAGGCAGTGTTAACGATGGGTTGATTTGAATGCGGTCATGATGATCCACGACAGCATCTTCATGTGCAAAACATAGGGCAGGTAATAATAAAGGTAAGGCCATGAGCCACTTTATTTGTCTAAAGATAGACATGAAAAACTCCAAATAAGGTTGTTTCTAATTGTAAATCAGGTTGTGCACGTTATATGCGTGTCGGTATATTGCTGTACGAGCTTGTAACAAAAGCGTTTTCTAATGATTTGATAGGCTTTAGAAGCAGTATTTTATGTGTTTTTGGGCGGAGCGCGAGAGGGTAGTAGGCGTATGCTGACTGCTGGAAATAGAATTTGTTTTGAGGGTGGGGCATTAATCTGTATCAGATTAATAACCAGTTTAAAAGTAAAACTTTCTGGCAGAAAGTAAACTGGGGCTGCATGATCTGTTGCTGCCTTGTTTTGTTTAATCCCCGTCCCAATATTAATGGTTAGGCAATCATCCGTACATGAGGGTTGTGTGGAACTAAAATAAGCGTTGTCACTCTTCTTACTGTGGAAATGTTCAAGTTCAGGAAGGTGGATGCCTTGGTTAGTCTGGCCTTCATTCGCATGGGCGTGTACTAGTGGTGCTATAAATTGTAATAGTACTAGCAGAACAGCTAAAATTTTAGAGGGTGTTGAAAACATTTATGCTCTAATATGTGAGGTGCGAACAAGGCGTGTGATTGTAGCGATAAATATAATAAAAAACTACTTATTTTAGTTGTTTGGCAATAAGAATATAAATAAGTGCTAATAAACTTAACAAGATTCACAGAAGAGATTATGAAAAAAACAACAGGATTTTTTGCAACAGTATTCATTGGCCTTACCTTGGTTTTAGGTGGAATTCCTGATGCTGAGGCTAAGCGGTTTGGTGGTTCACGCTCATTTGGGGGAAAGTCTTCTTTTGGTTCACCCTATCGTAAATCAACAACTTCAAAAGCAACACGTTCAGCCAGCCAGCAAAAGGCTTCTGCTCAAAATCAGACGGCTAGACAAGGCATGAGTCGAAGAGGTGGTTTGATGGGAATGTTAGGTGGTTTAGCTTTAGGTGGTTTATTAGGCTCGATGTTCTTTGGTGGCGCATTTGTGAACTTTAATTTTATGGATATTTTAATCTTTGGCGGGATTGCCTTTATATTGTTTAAACTATTTGCGGCTAAAGCGGGTGCTAGACGACAGCCAGCTTATAATAGGGATAGCTATAGCGCATCACAGAATGATAGGGCATCATATACGCAAAAAACCGAGTCCCCTTTTTCTAGTTCAACACAAAACCGTTCATCTGCAGCTGGGTTTGATACGGATGCTTTATTTAATAAGAATAAAAACCCTGGTGCAAAAGTAGAAGATTACCAGAATGATGCAGATTTTGAAGAAATGGTTATTCCTGCAGATTTTGATGAGGCAGACTTTCTTGCGGGTGCAACGGGAGCATTTAAAGATTTACAGCGCGCTTGGGATAATCATGATCTAGCAGAAATCAGAGGCTTAACAACAGATAAAGTGTTTGCTGAAATTCAAGATCAATTAAATGGCTCAACAGAAAGTAACCAAACAGATGTAGTGACAATAAATGCAGAGTTGTTGAATATTAAAGAAATAGGCTCTGAATTAGAGGCTGTCGTTTTATTTGAGGGGCTTATTAAAGAAGATCCGCAGGCTGATGCTGAGCCATTTAAAGAAGTCTGGCATTTTATGAAATCCAGAAGTAGTGTGCAGCCTAAGTGGTACCTTGATGGTATTCAGCAACTGGATGATTAAGTAGTCTTATGCAAAGTGATAGCGAAAAAACAAAACATAGATATAATCGAATTGCGCCTTATTTTGACGGCCTTGAAGGTTTTCTGGAAGGCTTGTTTTTTCGTCAATGGCGTAAAACCTTATGGCAGAAAGTGCAAGGTGAGCATGTTTTGGAAGTAGGGGTAGGGACGGGGAAAAACTTTCCTTACTATCCTGCGAATAGCCAAATCACAGCATTAGATTTTAGTGAAAAGATGTTGGAGCAGGCTGAAAAAAAGAAACAGCGTCAGC
This sequence comes from Methylomarinum sp., assembly GCA_013139755.1. Next base: position 7,094 of record WTAG01000377.1, read on the forward strand.
AGGTTGCGGTGACTTTAGAGCTTATGGACGTTCAATCGCTATGCTATGCCGATAACAGCTTTGATACCGTGATTGCAAGCTTTGTTTTTTGTTCCGTTCCTCAACCAACGCGAGGCTTACAAGAGCTTTATAGAGTATGTAAGCCCGGTGGTCAGGTATTGTTATTGGAGCATGTGCTCAGTTCCAACCCTATAATGGCAAGGGTGATGCAAATAATGAATCCACTAATTAATGCTATTTTTGGCGCTAATATTAACCGTAAAACTGTAAAAAGTGTGCAAGCTTGTGGTTTTGAAAAAGTGATTTTAGACCCTTCTGGTAGTGATATGGTTAAGCTAATCCAGGCAATCAAATAGTAATCCTTCACTTTGGTTTGATCTGCTGGTAAAGACAAACAAAAAATGCCGAGCCACTCGTTCTTTGTGGCTTTTTTATCTATAACTGTAAAATGAGCATATTATTTGCACTTAACAGTAGTAAAATACAATTAATTTAATAGTTTAGTTACGCATGTGAAACCACAATTAGAAAATTTAGTTCAAACTCGTATTCCGACTGCACACGGCGAATTTACGCTACATTACTATAGTAATAACCTTGATGATAAGGAACATATTGCTTTTGTAAAAGGTGATGTTGCCAATAAGCAGGGGGTTCTTGTCCGTATACATTCAGAATGTTTTACCGGGGATGTCTTTGGTTCCCGTCGTTGCGATTGTGGCGAACAACTTGATATGGCTTTAAAGCTTATTGATGAAGCGGGTTGCGGCATCTTGATTTATTTGCGTCAGGAAGGCCGAGGTATTGGCTTGTTAAAAAAACTACAAGCTTATAATCTGCAAGATAATGGTCTGGATACGGTGGATGCGAATATTCATTTAGGACATCTTGCCGATGAAAGGGAGTATGATTTAGCCGCTTTAATGCTGGAAGATTTAAAAGTGAAGTCGATAGCTTTAATGACTAACAATCCTAAGAAAATTGAAGAGCTGGTTAAGTTAGGTGTCACAGTTGATCGACGCATTGCTGTAGAAATTGATGCTAATGATGATAATGCGGTTTATTTAAATACTAAAGTTAAAAAAATGAGCCATATGTTATCGGTGTCTGATGATAAATCGTAACAAAAAGTAAGGTGGGCAAAGGTTAAGTAGCCATACAAAATTAATGTAACTAAAAGTTAAAAAATGTAGCCCGTATGAAGTAAAACGAAATACGGGAAATTGATGCGTTGAATTTCCGTATTCCACTATGTTTCATACGGGCTTGTATCTACATCGTGAATCATGTGTTTTTTATCAATAGGTTAATTTTCTGTTAGTGCTTATGTCCATCTTTTAAAGATAACCTTATTCTAACTCTATTTATAGCCTTAACTTAGTATATAAAGGATATAAACCTGTGCTGTAGTTAAATCACGATCAGGCAATAGAAACAAGCATAATAAATTTTTTATAAACTCTTCAGTAGTGATTATGACGCAGAAGCGTCATCCACTGTATTCCCTTGCTCAGCGAGGGAGCGAAAAACAAATCATTCCATTAGCTTACCCCCTATGACTGACCATTTAAAAGTACCCGTAGATTTATTAAAACTAAATATTGATCCAGAGAATTTAACGATTCAAGAGCTATCTAGGCAGCCTGATTCAATTTTAGGGCAGGCTCGTGCACAATCAGCCTTAGCTTTTGGCGTTGCTATGATAAACCCTGGTTATAATATCTTTGTCATGGGGGAGCCGGGTACAGGGCGCTTGTCTATGATTACCAATTATTTGTCGCAGTCTGCGGAAAAGCAGGATGCCCCACCTTCGTATGCTTATGTTGATAACTTTGATAATACTCGTGAACCTATATCAATTCAGCTTCCTGCGGGGGAAGGGCAGACATTTACCAAGGATATAGAGCAGTTAATAGATAATTTACTAGCGACCTTTCCAACAGCTTTTGAAAGCCCGGCTTATCAACAGAAAAAAACGGCAATAGAACGTCATTTTAATCAGCAATATAACGCAGCTATTGATTTGGTGGATAAGAAAGCTGAAGTGATGGGCGTTGCGGTGTATAGAGAAGCCGATAGCATCACCTTTTTGCCTATCAGAGATAATAAGGCATTAGATGAAGATCAGTTTACTATGTTGCCTCAACTGGAAAGAGAAGCCTTTCATAAGCACACCGAAGAGCTGGAAGCCTATTTAAGTCATGTCTTACTGGAATTGCCATTGTGGCGTAGAACTTTAGTTGATGAGACTAAGAAGTTAGATGTTGAAACCATTGATTTAGCGATTGATCCGCTATTCGATACTTTGCATCATTCGTATCAAAATACCGATGATGTCATCGCTTATTTGGCAGAGTTTAAAAAAGATGTGGTTGAGACTATCACCGATTTTTTAATGCCTGCACGGGCACAAGACATAAAAGACAATAGCACTAAACGATTGATTCTTACAGAGCAATATCTGCCCAATATTTTGGTTGATTATAAGCCTGATAATGGTGCGCCAGTGGTTTATGAATCTCACCCTACTTACCAGAATTTATTTGGACGTATCGAGTATATGAGTGATCAAGGGGCTTTGATTACAACATATCGCAGGATTTGTTCAGGGTCTTTACATCAGGCCAATGGTGGGTATTTGATTTTGGATGCAGAAAAAATACTCACCTATCCCTTTGTTTGGGAAGGTTTAAAGCGTGCTTTAAAGTCAGGAAAAATAGAAATTGAATCCCCCTATTCAGAATATGGTGTAAATACGATTACTCTGAAACCGGAAGTGATTCCGCTCAATGTAAAGGTCATTCTAGTCGGCCCCAGAAATATTTATTATCTGTTAGAAGATATGGATAGCGAGTTTAATGAAATGTTTCGGGTATTGGCTGATTTTGATAACGATATCAAATTAACAGATGACTCTATCGGGCAATTTGTTACCTTAATGGTGAAGCAAGCAAGAGATTCTGGCGCCTTGCCTTTAACTAAAACGGCGATAGCACGATTAATTGAGCATAGCTGTCGATTGTCAGAACATCAATGTCGCTTATCTGCCCGTATTAATGATTCACTGGAGATTATTAGTGAAGCCAATCTGTTGTGTATGGGGACAGAGATAGTGGAGATTAATAAGGCCCAGATTGAGCAGGCCCTGGCGGCGAGAGAATCACGTAGTGGACGGCTAGCCGAAGAGGTCCTTGAGGATATGATTGATGGTACCATTTTAATTGATACCGAAGGTGAGGCAATAGGCAAGGTTAATGGTTTAACTGTTATGGAAGTGGGTGGTAGTAGCTTTGGTGCGCCTGCCCGTATTACCACAACGGTATACCCTGGTTCACGCGGGATAGTCGATATAGAAAGAGAAGCTGAGCTGGGTCAGGCCATACACTCAAAAGGGGTGATGATTATAACCGGCTATTTAGGGCATTGTTATGCGCAAGAGTTTCCTTTGGCGATATCAGCCAGCATTGCCTTGGAACAGTCTTATGGCTATATCGATGGTGATAGTGCCTCATTAGCAGAGTTAAGCTGTCTGATTTCAGCCCTAACCCGGACGCCAATAAAACAAGGCTTTGCTATAACAGGGTCGGTTAACCAATATGGTGAAGTGCAAGCTATTGGTGGTGTAAATGAAAAGATTGAAGGTTTTTTCAAGCTCTGTCAGGCAAGAGGATTAAGCGGTCAGCATGCAGTGATTATTCCTGTTTCAAATAAACGCAATTTAATGTTAAAACAAGAAGTGGTTGATGCGGTTAATGAGGGATTATTTGTTATTTATACCGTTTCAAATGTTAATGAAACATTGGAACTGCTAATGGGGCAGACAGCCGGCAGCATGGATAAAGAGGGTAATTATCCTAAAGACACCATTAACTTTAAAGTGGTTGCTCGTTTGAAAGAAATTTCAGAATTGGATGATGATGAGGAGGAGCCTGAGGGCTAAGGCTTCAACTTTGTAGGAGCGTTTAGTGCGGATTTACCCCAAAAGATGGCATTTGCTAGCACTTAGAAACATGCCTAAAACTCACGGACATATGATCCAAAGCGTTAGGCATCTTAATGAAACAATCAAGCATGGAAAAATAAATCACGCAGAAGATGAGCTAATACCTGGGCTTTTCTCGGACTTTAAAAGCATTTTCAGATGTGAGCTTCCTCTAAAGCGTGCATGTCGAAAATTATTAATGCCTAGTGAGTATCGCGTTACGTTATCGATCGCTACATCAAAAAAGCCAAGGATAAAAACGATCCGTTCCAACTAATGGGGTTTGGTCGCCGCGTTTATAAAAATTATGACCCGCGCGCAAAACTCATGCGCGCCACCTGTCATTAAGTACTAGATGAATTAGGCTTGCACGATGACCCTTTATTAAGCTGGCCCTAAAACTGGAGCGTATCGCGCTGGAAGACGACTATTTTATTAACAAGAAGCTTTATCCGAATGTCGATTTTTATTCCGGCATCGTACTCAGGGCTTTAGGAATACCCAGCAACATGTTTACAGCAATGTTTGCAATGGGTCGTAGCGTCGGCTGGATTGCGCATTGGGATGAAATGATCTCGGATCCTGCGCAGAAAATAGGTTGCCCCCGTCAGCTATATACCGGCGAAACCCATCGCGATGTGACTATGATTACAGATAGAATTAATACAGACACCTAGCTTAATAAAATACAATTAACTACAAAACATATTTTACATTGGGGGGGATTATTTTTTGCGAGTTGCTTCTCCAAATTTTATCTTTACGATGATGATACATATGATTTAAGTGCGCTGACTCAGATTTTATCCGGCATATTTAAAATTTAATTGAAATCAAATCTTACACCGAAAGGCAGTCATCGACCCATAGAAGCCTGTCACTTTGTACTTACAATACTTTTAATATGTAATTTTAATTGCATTAAATACCATCTTTCTTAAAAGTCACGGGTATATAAAACACTGATAATCCTGCAATAATACCGATCATTCCTTCATATATAGCATTATTCCACCCAATATACCGCCATAAAAGCGAGACACCTAAACCAATAAACACTGCGAATAGGCTCCTGTTTTGACTTGGTTCTTTGCCTAGACATAAGACAATTAACAAAGGGG
>WTAG01000059.1 GCA_013139755.1 Methylomarinum sp.
CCATTAACCACGCCAACCGATAATTCCTTAAACAATAGCTGAGTTGCATTAGCACGACTAACTTGTCGCAACGCCAAGCCCCTAACAACAAGCGTTAACGTTTGACTTCCTGCAATTCCCCCCATACTGGCAACGATTGGCATTAAAACAGCTAAGGCAACAATCTCTTCCAATGTCGCTTCAAATAGCCCAATAACCCATGAAGCTAAAAAGGCCGTCACTAAGTTAACACCCAACCAAACCGCTCGACGTTTAGCACTGGTCATAACAGGGGCAAACATATCCTGCTCTTCATCCAGACCCGCCATACTCATAATCGAGTGATCTGCTTCCTCTCTGATAACACCAACCACATCATCAATGGTAATACGCCCCATTAATCGTCCATTATCAGCAACAACTGGAGCAGAGAGCATTTGACGCTGCTCAAATAGCATAGCAACATCGGTTGCAGGCATTTGATAGGGAATACCCTTAATCTTTACATCCATGGCATCAGCCACTTTAATACTTGGATCATTGGTTAATAAATCAGATAACGACAATACACCCAAGAAATGATCAGAACGATCAACTACAATCAAACTATCTGTTGAATCCGGCATTCTTTCACGCTTATGCAAATACCGCATAACAACATCGAGAGTAACATCAGGTCTTATTGTTAAGACATCTAAGGACATTAACCCACCAGCAGTATGGTCGTCATAGGTAAGTGCTGACTCAAGTCTATTACGCTCATGCACCCCCATAGACTCCATCACTTCAGAGAGCAATGGCTCAGGTAATACATGTAACAAATCAACCATGTCATCTGATTCTAGATTTTCAGTGGCTTTAATCAGATCTTGTCTATCAGTGATTTTTAATAAGCCCTGACCCACTTCCGTATGCACTCTAACCAGAATCTCGCCCATTACACTTGGTGGAATAACATCCCACACTTTTGCTCTCTGCTCCGAATCTAATGCTTCAAGAATATTTGCTGTTTCTGCTGGATACAAAGAATGAACAAGGTTTCTTATCTCAACCTTTGTTCCTGCTTCTAATAATTCAATAACCTGGGCTAATAAATTTCTAATATTTTCTTGATTTATAGTAGATGATGGCATGAGCAAATGTATAAAAGTAAAAAGGGTTATCTCTTTAGGATCCGACTTATATTTATAGAAGAATCCTTAGCTGTTATGCTTTCTAGCCCTCCCAAAAAGGAGAAGAGCTTATGTAATATCGAATTAAAACTATTTCCTGATTTTCTTAATAGTGCCTATAGCCTGAAACTATCAGATCGCCTGTTTCAGCACATAGAGCAGTTACCGAGAAGTAAATATCTGTCCATGCAGTCGTTACTATCGACAAAAATCAACTTGCTATAATTCTGCACCATAAAACTGTGCGAAGTATATAATTTATTAATGCAACTCTCTGTGCCGAACAATTACATTTAATGTCTTGTTTTTAAAATGTTCCACTAGTGATTCAACCAGATAAACTGAACGATGCTGGCCGCCTGTGCACCCTATAGCAACTGTCAAATAACTGCGACTATCTTCTTCAAAACGCGGCAGCCACTTTTCAAGAAAATCACAAATATCTTGCAAAAATGCAACAGCATGATTTGATTCATTTAAAAAATCAATGACAGGGTTATCTTTACCAGTAAACCCTCTTAAACCCGGATTCCAGTATGGGTTAGGCAAACAACGTGCATCAAACACAAAATCGGCATCAAGAGGAATACCATACTTATAGCCAAACGATTGAAACTGTATGGATAGATTTTTTTCGTTTTTCTTCTCAACATGACTTTTAACCAATTCACGTAGCTGATACAAATGCGTTCGACTGGTATCTATAATAATATTTGCATGTTTGAACACTGGTTTCAACATGTCTTGCTCGATTTTCAGCGCTTCTTGCAATGCTATATTAGAATCAGTTAATGGATGTTTACGTCTTGTTTCGCTGTACCGTTTAAGCAGAACAGCTTCTTCTGCTTGCAGAAATATTATTTCGCAATCAATACCTTTATTACGAATAGCATCTAAATTTTCTGCAAAATATAATAAACTTTCACTTTGGTTTCTGGCATCAATGCCTATCGCCGTTTTTTCACACATAATGCTATCGACCAACATAACATCACTGATAAAACTTTCTAGCAAAGTGATCGGTAAATTATCAATGCAATAATATCCACTGTCTTCCAAAGTATCTAAAACGATACTTTTTCCCGACCCAGAAAGCCCGCTAACAATTAAAAGTTTCATGCTACTCTTCAGAAAAAAGGAAAAAGGCTTTCAGAACGAATCATCAACCTTTTACCTTTGTTATTTAACTATCTATGACTTCCTGTTTTTTCTTTATGCTTGATAATTTGGCGATCAAGTTTATCGACCATATTATCAATCGCTTGATACATATCGGCCTGAACATCATTAGCAAATAATTTTGCACCACTTACTTGGACTGTTGCCTCTGCTTTTTGCTCAAGCTTTTCCACAGTCAAAATAACATGCACAT
>WTAG01000113.1 GCA_013139755.1 Methylomarinum sp.
CAATCAGATGCATGGCCTTTAATCGCCCTCTGGTATTGATAACAGTCCCTTTTATACCGCCATCTCGCACTAATAAATTGCTACCCAAACCTAACCAATAAATACTTTCCTGTTCTGGTAACTGTTGCAGAAATGTGATTAAATCGGCTCTTCCTTCCGGTAAATACATCTGTTCCGCAGGCCCACCTACTCGCCAACTGGTGTATTTAGCTAAAGGTTCATTTTTAAGCAATATCCCGTTCATTTTTTAAATGCCGCTGCTAATTTTTCTGGTAATTCAGCAGCTATCTGCCCAACATTACCCGCACCCATCGTTAAAATCACATCATCAACCTTAACAATACCCGCAAGGATATTCGCTAAATCCTCTCTGTCTTTAACAAAGACTGGATCGACCTGACCTCTTACTCGAATCGCTCTAGATAATGCCTGCCCATTTGCACCGACAATTTCATCTTCGCCTGCGGTGTAAATATCTAATAATATTAAGACATCAACCGTCGATAATACTTCGACAAAATCTTCAAACAAATCTCTGGTTCGGGTGTATCTATGCGGTTGAAACACCACCACTTTTCGTCTATCTGGCCATGCCTGTCTCATTGCTTCAAATGTTGCCGCAACTTCTTTGGGATGATGTCCATAATCATCAACCAATGAAATCATGCCATCTCCAAATGCAATATCACCATTCACCTGAAAGCGTCGACCAATACCTTTAAAGGTTTCTAAACTTTTAATAATCGCCAGATCATCTACCCCTAACCTAGTTGCAATAGTTATCGATGCCAAGGCATTTAACATATTGTGCCAACCAGGCATATTCAGCGTAATTTTTAAAGGTTTATGCTCACCCCATCGCACTACTGTAAAATGAGTTTGCATTCCTTGTTGCTTAATTTCTGTAGCGCGCACATCTGCATCTTCATGCACACCATAGGTTTTTACTGGTTTAGTAATTTCAGGTAGTATCTCTTGCACCCCTGAATCATCCAGGCACATCACAGCCAATCCATAGAAAGGCAAATGATGTAAAAATTCTATAAATGTATCTTTAAGTCGTTGATAACTTCCGCCATAGGTCTCCATGTGATCTTGGTCAATATTAGTCACGACTGAAATCATTGGTTGTAAATGCAAAAACGAAGCATCACTTTCATCAGCTTCTGCAACCAAATATTCCCCCAAACCTAACTTAGCATTAGTCCCTGCACTGTTTAAGCGCCCTCCGATAACAAAAGTGGGATCTAATCCACCTTCTGCCAATAGACTGGCTGTTAAACTAGTTGTAGTGGTTTTTCCATGAGTACCGGCAACAGCAATACCAAATCGAAAACGCATTAATTCTGCCAACATCTCAGCCCGAGGAATTACAGGAATTCTATTTTCATAGGCCGCCTTAACTTCTTCATTACTTTTATCAACCGCTGTTGATGTAACAACCACATCGACATTGGCTACATTTTCCTTTGCATGACCTATATGTATTGTTACACCTTGCTGCTCTAACCTTTCAGTTACAGCGCTGGCTTTAATATCAGATCCTGAAACCTTATATCTCAAATTTGACAGAACTTCCGCAATACCACTCATTCCGGTACCGCCTATACCAACAAAATGTATTTTCTCTATATGTCCTAAACCCTTAATTGGGTTTCTCCGTTCTGTCCTGTTCATTTTTTTGCTTCCTGAATGCATATATCTGACACAACAACTGTTGCATCTAATTTTGCTTTATTTTTTGCCGCCAAACACATTTCTCTTATTGAGCCTTTAACGTCTTGAATCGCCTTTAATAAGGATAATTCATTTAAATCAGGCTGCTTCAATAAAACACCTGCTCCAGCATCCACTAAATAATGAGCATTAGCTGTTTGATGATCATCAATTGCATGAGGTAAAGGAATAAATATTGCTGGCAATCCTGCCGCTGCTACTTCACTCACTGTCATTGCTCCCGAGCGACAAATAATCATATCCGCCCATTGATAAGCTGATGCCATATCATCTATAAATTCAACTGCTTGTGCATTAATCGATAATTTTTCATAATTCTCAAAAACGGTTTTAAACATAGCCGTTCCTGTTTGATGCCTTATCTCTACTCTATCTAAAGCCTTCACTGCGACGGGAACAATATCATTTAAGATCTTTGCTCCTTGACTTCCTCCAACAACTAGAATACGAAGATCTCTTTCTAGCTCTTCATTCCAAATTTCTTTTTCTTGGGAATCTAAAAATTCAGTTCTTAACGGGTTGCCAGTAAATAAGGCATTTATATCCGGAGAAAAGCTTTCAGGAAATGCTTGTAATACTTTATTTGCTTTTTTCATCAACAACCTGTTGGTCGTACCGGGTATTCTATTTTGCTCATGAATCACTAATGGAATACCCATTAATTTAGCCACTAAACCACCTGGACCCGCAACATATCCACCAAAACCTAAAACCACATCTGGTTTACGTTTACAAAAAATACTGAACACCTGAAAAAATGATTTAATTAATAACAAAGCACTTTTAATTTTTGCACCTATGCCCTTACCTCTTAAACCTGCAACTGCCAACCAATCTATCTCTATATTATTTTCTGGTACTACGCGGCTTTCCATACCTCGCTTGGTTCCTAACCAGCTGACATGCCAACCGTTTTTGACCAGATACTGAGCAACGGCAAGTGCGGGAAACACGTGCCCACCAGTACCTCCTGCCATAATTATTATGCGTTGACCCATTCTGACCTTCTTTTTGGCATGTTTTTTTGTTTTTCAATAATTTCACTATGCACGCGAAACAATAATGCCATAGCGGCACACATGATGATCATACTTCCGCCACCGTAACTCATTAACGGTAGTGTTAACCCTTTGGTTGGTAAAATCCCCATATTAACGCCCATATTGACAAAGGCCTGAAACCCAAACCAAATACCCAAACCATATGCAACAAATGCAGCAAACTTTTCTTCTGCTTGTTCCGCCTTTACCGCAATCTTAAATGTGTGCCACAACAACAAAGTGAATAAACTAATCACCGTTAACACACCAACTAAACCAAGTTCTTCAGCCAATACTGAAAATAAAAAATCAGTATGTGCTTCTGGTAAATAAAATAATTTTTGAATGCCACTACCTAAACCGACACCAAATATTTCACCTCGCCCAAATGACATCAATGCCTGTACCAATTGAAACCCGGTATTTTGTGCATCGGCCCACGGATCTATAAACCCCGTCACTCTAGCCCAGCGATAAGGCGAGAAATATACTAATAGCATTCCTAATACCACAACAACGGCTATCAAAATAAGAAACTGCCATAAACGCGCACCACTTAAATACATAATACCCATGGCTATAACCAAAAGAACCACAGCCGAGCCAAAATCAGGCTCTAGTAATAACAAAAAACAAGCTATTGAAAATAACAATAACGGTTTCACCAAGCCATAAGTTGATTCCTGAACATGTTCCTGATGCCTCGTCACATACCCTGCCATATATACCACTGAAATAAACTTTACAATCTCAGACACTTGCACCCTGAATCCCAACAACGAACTCCACCGAGTACTACCATTAACCTTGACGCCTATTCCAGGAATTAATAGAAAAACCAGTAACGCCAACCCAGCAATAAACAACCAAGGCCCTATTTTTTCCCATATTTTTAAGGGAATACATGCAACCCCTACTGCCACAATAAGCGCTATGACAATATGTATTAGCTGCTTGACAGGGTAATACAAGCAGTCATTTGCTACTTTCTCACCTAAATGTAACGATGCTGAAGCAACCATCAAATAACCGATAACTAATAAACTGCTACAAATAAACAGCAAAAAGTAATCCAAGTGGAATATAAGCTTTTGGCCGTTCAATTTTTCTTTCATGCAGCCAAATCCAATACAGCTGCAGTAAATTTATCCCCTCTTTCTTGATAGTTCTTATACTGATCTATACTTGCGCAAGCCGGACTTAACAAAACACTGTCACCATCCTCAGCCAGCTTGGCTGCAATTTGCACCGCCTCTTTCATGCTGCTTACTCTGTATGAGGGAACACAACCATTGATTGCCGTGTCTATCTTGTCTGCATCTTTCCCTACCAAGACCACAAACCTGGTCTTTTCGCTAACAACTGGAATCAACTCTTTCATATCAGCGCCCTTGGCGTCGCCACCGGCAATCAGGATTACTTTTCTTTGATAGCCTTCTAGTGCGGCTATACATGCACCAACATTGGTTGCTTTAGAATCATTAATCCAAGTGACTCCATTTAATTTCGCAACCCTCTGCATTCGATGACTTAATCCTTTAAATTGACACAATGCATTACACATCGCCTCCATTTTTAAATTTACTGCTGTTCCAATCGCTAATGCAGCTAATGCATTGGCCACATTATGCATGCCTTCAAGAGGTAAATCAGCTTGAGGCATTAATGCCTGATTATCATTCATTAACCACATTTCACCCAGATATTTTTCTAGGTGAAAACCGACAGACTCGTGCACAGAAAATCGTAGTATTTCTCTACCCATTTCAACCATTGCTTTAACCGCAGGGTCATCTTCATTCACAACCATCATTCCATTTCCAGAAAAAACTTTTTGTTTTTCCCTGGCATACCCCTCAATACCATCATGACGATCCATGTGATCGGCAGATACATTCAGCACTGTTGCAACCGTTGCATTTAGTACCGATGTCCTTTCCAATTGAAAACTCGAAAGTTCTATGACATATAATTCAACTGTTTCATCCAGCAGATCTAACGCAGGTATTCCCAAATTCCCACCGATTGCTGTTTTTACACCACTGGCATTTCCCATCGCACCCAGCATTGTTGTCACAGTACTTTTGCCATTTGATCCTGTAATGGCAACTACTGGCGCTCTTGTTGAACAAGCAAATAAATCAATATCACTGACCAATCTCACACCTGATAAAACCGACTTTTGAATCGACTCCTCTTGCAATGAAACGCCAGGACTTACCACTAAATGCGTTGCCACCTCAAATGCTGCCTTATCAAAGCCTCCTGTAAAAACTGGCGTATCAGGATACTCTTCCAATAAGGCATCGTTCAAAGGCGGCTTGTCTCTGCTGTCAATGACAGCAAATGGAATAGCCTGTTGATGCAAAAATTTTGCTACAGAAAAACCTGTCTTACCCAACCCGACAACTAATACCTTTGAATTCTGATTCAAAGACAATTGTGTGTTTAAAGAGTCTGAAATAGTTTCTCTATCCATAGTTATCTTAATTTTAAAGTTGCCAAACCAATTAATACTAAAATCACAGTAATAATCCAAAAACGCACAATAATTCTTGGCTCTGGCCAGCCTTTTAACTCATAGTGATGATGTATGGGCGCCATTAAAAACACCCGTTTTCCTCGCCATTTATAGGAAACCACCTGAATAATGACCGAGATTGTTTCAACAACAAAAACACCTCCCATAATCATTAACACAATTTCTTGACGCACCAAAACAGCTAAAATACCTAGTGCAGCACCTAATGCCAACGCCCCCACATCGCCCATAAAGACCATCGCAGGATAAGCGTTAAACCATAAAAACCCTAAACCAGCACCTATCAGTGCCGCACAAAAAACAATCAATTCGCCGGACTCTGGCAAGTATGGAATCGCCAAATAGTCTGCAAAACTTGCATGTCCTGATAAATAAGCAAAAATACCCAAAGCCGCAGCAACCATAACTGTTGGCATAATCGCCAACCCATCCAAACCATCGGTTAAATTAACTGCATTACTTGAACCAACAATGACTAAATAAGTAACAACAATATATGCCCAGCCCATATCAATCATGACATCTTTAAAAAAAGGCACTATAAATTGTGTTTCTGCTGCCACTTCTGCTGTCATATATAAAAAGACACCAGCACTTAAAGCAATTGCTGATTGCCAAAATAATTTCGCTTTTGCCGATAAACCATCACTATTGCCTTGCATGACTTTTCTATAATCATCAACAAAACCCACCACACCATGCCCTAGCGTGACTAACAGCACCACCCAGACATAGCGATTTTCAAGGTCTGCCCAAAGCAGTGTACTTATTGCAATTGCAACCAGTATTAAGGCCCCACCCATTGTTGGCGTTCCTGCCTTTTCATAATGGCTTTCCGGACCTTCTTCTCTAATTGATTGCCCGATCTTTTTTCGAGTTAATTTCCTAATCATTACCGGCCCGATAATGAATGAGATAATTAATGCTGTTAAGGCACCTAAAATAGCTCGCAATGTCAGGTATTGAAACACCCGAAAGCCGCTATCATAATTCATTAAATAATCTGCTAAATAAAGTAACATCGTTTTCCTTTATTTCCTGAAATCTGTAACTAATGCTGCCACAACATTTTCCATTTTTTGAGCACGAGAGCCTTTAACTAATACACTCTCATTACCGGTTAATTGTTTTTTTAACTCAGCTATCAACTGAGCTTGGTCAGTAAAAAAATCCGCACCATCACCAAATGCATTTGCGGTAAATTCTGCATCCGCCCCTATCGTTAATAAGCGATCTACATTCATTGATTTAATTAATTCACCTAACTCTTTATGTATTGTCTTACTATCAACACCCATCTCACCTAATGCACCAAGCACAACCCATGACTCACCCTGGCACTGTGTCAACACATCCAACGCTACCTTCACCGAACTAGGATTAGCATTATATGTATCATCAATAACAAGGCCTCCATATTTTCCAAGCAAGGGCTGCAATCGACCAAGAACTGGTTTTAGACATTCCAGTCCCTGTTTAATCTGTTGCAATCCTATACCAACACTCAAACAACTTGCTGCCGCTGCCAGCGCGTTAATAACATTATGTTGTCCAGCCAACTTTAGCTGTATTGCTATCTCATCAGTAGCAGTTGATAGGGTAAATTGAGTGATAAATTCATTATTTTCTACTCTTACCAAAATCGCGTGGGCATTAATATCTGCCGTTTTGTCCATGCCAAAAGAAAGCAGCTGTCTATCACCCGCTATATCTAACCATAAGGGGTAAAAGTCATCGTCCTTATTCAGTACTGCAATACCTGTAGCACTTAGCCCTTCAATAATCTCACCTTTTGCTCTGGCAACCCCTTCAAGACTGCCAAAACCTTCTATATGTGCTGCGCCTACATTAGTAATTACTGCAACATCCGGCTGCGCGTAATGACTGCTATATTTTATTTCACCTAGATGATTTGCACCCATTTCCACTACTGCATATTGATGTTCCGGCTGCAATTTTAATAAAGTCAGTGGTACGCCAATATCATTATTTAAATTGCCTTTGGTAAAATGCACTTTAGCGTTAACCGCTAAAATAGCTGCAATCATTTCCTTTACCGTGGTTTTTCCGTTACTTCCTGTTACCGCAATAGTTTTTACATCTGACTGATTTTTCCAGGCAGAAGCCAATTCGGCTAATGCTTTGTGTGTATCTTTAACCACAATTTGAGGTAACTCTGTATCTACCTCATACTCAACTAATACCGCCCCAGCACCTGATTTTTCAGCTTGCTCTATAAAAGCATGCCCATCAAAATTCTGACCTTTTATAGCTATATATAAGTCATCTTTTAGTAATGTTCGCGTATCTATACTGACAGATACTATTGCCAGGTCTTTCCCAACCAAATAGCCCTTTGTAAAACTTGCAACTGCACTCAACAACATTTGCATTGTTTAATTATCCCTATTTAACAAAGCTTCTTTTACAGTCATCTGATCACTAAAATAGGTCTTAACGCCCTTAATATCCTGATAGTCCTCATGCCCTTTACCGGCAATTACAATACAATCATTTTTATCGGCTTTTTTAATCACTGTATGTATCGCCTGCTCTCTATTTTCAATAACTTCATAACTTTTACCCAAACAACCAGTCACAATGTCACCAATAATCTGTTCCGGACTTTCAAAGCGAGGGTTGTCATTGGTGATAATCACCTGATCAGCAAATTTCTCTGCGACAGCACCCATTAGTGCACGCTTACCTTTATCTCTATTGCCTCCACAACCAAAAACCACACTCAGTTTCTGCCCGCTATATTTTCTTAGCCCTAACAACACTTTCTCTAGTGCATCTGGTGTATGCGCATAATCTACAAACACAAACGGTTGGCCATCAGCACCACCAAAACCTTCCATTCGTCCTGAAACTGGCTGCAATTTAGCCACCTTACTGGCAACATTCTGCAATGAATAACCTTGTGCCAATAACACGGTGATGACCGCTAGAATATTATCTAGATTAAAATCACCGACAATTTTTGTCTGTATTAATGCCTTCTGACCTTGCCAACAAACAACGAACTGAATGCCATTTAAACTAAAGACAACCTCATCCGCTATCACGTTTTCTGCTAAAGCAATTTCCTTAGCTGTCGCACTAAAGGCCCAGCGCTTTGCTTTTTGATTTGCAACTGATAAAAACTGTTCACTATTTTCATCGTCACTATTAACCACAACAAACTCTAATTCAGGCCGTTTAAACAAAGCTAACTTAGCCTGTAAATACTCAGCCATAGTTCCGTGATAATCCAAATGATCACGGCTTAAATTTGTAAACACAGCACCTTTAAAATTAACTGCATTAACTCGTTCTTGCTCTAGACCATGTGATGAAACCTCCATCACCACTGTCTGTTTTTTTAATGCCACAAAATCAGCCAGTATTTCTTGTACTGCGATTGCATCCGGCGTGGTGTTACCCGTTTGTTTTAACAGCTCATTGCTACCCCAGCCCAATGTCCCTATCACCCCGCATTCAGGTATCAACTGTAATAAAAACTGGCTACAGCTAGTCTTGCCATTAGTCCCCGTCACACCAATCACATCCAGTTTTTTAGAAGGTGATTGATAAAAACGGTCTGCAATATATCCTAGCTTTGAGCCTAAATCATTAATTGCCAAGCAATAGCTATCCAGCAGACTAAAATCAAATATCTCACTGCCTAATGGATCATAAATAATTGCAACTGCGCCTTTTTTTTGCGCCTGCCCTGCAAACACCAATCCATGCTGCAAAGCACCTGCGACTGCAATAAAAACAAATCCACTTTCTACCTTTCGGCTATCTAGCGCTATGCCTTTAACCTCAACTGCTTTAACAACTGTTGATGAAGCATCAAGCAAGCCATCTAATAATTTCGTTAACTTCATTTGTTTGTCGTTAGCAATACCGGCATAGTATCTTCCTTATCAGGTGCTACACCATATACCCTCAAAGCTCCCGCCATAACCTTTGCAAACACGGGGGCTGCAACCAAGCCACCATAATATTTTCCTGTACTTGGCTCATCAACCATCACCGCAATAACAAAGCGAGGATTGCTTACTGGTGCCAACCCCACAAAAACCGCTAAATAACGATCTTCAGCATAACCACCTGCTATTGCTTTTTTTACTGTGCCTGTTTTTCCTGCCACTCTATATCCATCAACCCTTGCTTTATAAGCTGTGCCATCCTTTTTGATCACATGCTCAAGCATTGCCGTTACTTTTTTAGCGGTTTTCGCTGTAAATACTCGCTTTGCATCATAATCTTCCTCCCGTTTTAACAAGCTAACAGAATGTAAGATTCCATCATCAGCCAAAGCTGTATACGCTCTCGCCAATTGCAAAACAGATGTTGCAACGCCGTAACCATACGATAACGTTGCCTGTTCAAAATCATGCCATCGTTGAAAATCCAACAAAGTACCGCTGGTCTCACCAGGAAAACCAACATTTGCTGAAGCCCCAAAACCCAGCTGGTTATAGACACCCCAGAAATATTCTGGTGGCATCATCAATGCAATCTTACTAATAGCCACATTGCTAGATTTCTTTAGCACATGCATTAAATCTAAAGTCCCGTAATTATGAACATCCTTAACCAAATTACGCCCAACCCGAAAATAACCATGGGTCTCTATTTGGATATTATCATCTACATATCCTCCGTCTAGAGCCGCTGCAACCACAAAGGGTTTTACTGTAGAACCTGGTTCAAATACATCCAGCATTGCTCTATTACGGTACAAACTTTCTTTTAAGCCTTTTCTGCTATTTGGATTAAAAGCAGGTTGATTCGCTGCCGCTAAAACCTCACCATTTTTTGCATCTAATACCACTACTGATGCTGAAAACGCTTTATGCTCAATAAATGCTGACTGCAATTCCTTAAAAGCTAAGTACTGAAGCCGCTGATCGATACTTAATACAAGATCCTGACCTGAAACAGGATCCTTTATGTTCTCAACATCTTTATCGTTAATCACTCTACGCCGACCATCCCTAATCACACGCTTTTTACCTTCACTGCCTTTTAAGCTTTGTTCATATCCTCGCTCCATACCTTCCTGACCAACATCATCTACATCAGTAAAGCCGACAACATGCGCGGAAACCGCACCAGCAGGATAAAAACGTTTAAATTCCCTTGAAAAATACACCCCACTTACGTCTAAAGCCCTTACTTTTTCAGCAAGTTCAGGTGTTATCCGTCGTTTTAAATAAGCAAACCGTTTACTTATCCCCTCTTTCAATAGCTCTCTGGTTTTCTTATCAGGAACATCAAGCAGCTTGGCAATCTGCTTTAATTTATTTTTTTCTTCTGGCTTAAAGTGCTTCGGATTAACCCAAACAGACTCAACCGGTGTACTAATTGCTAATGGCTCATTATTCCTATCAAGAATTTTGCCTCTATAAGCAGAAACAGAAACCACACTGATATGTCGCCTATCGGCCTGCTGTTTCAAAAAACTTGTTTCTACAACCTGTAAAAAAACAGCTCGAATGACTAATGCCAGCATTCCAAGCAACATAAACCCAAGCAGAATTTTTCGCCTTAATTCAAAAGAAATTGCCTGACCATGCCCTTTTCGAAAATGTCCTTTCACCTATCATCCTTTAAGGTTTGAGATAAATAATTTCTTTTCGTTGAGGCATTTCTAATTTCAATTGTTTTTTAGCCACGCGCTCAATTCTATTTTCTTCGGTCAACATGGTTAACTCCAGCTGCAACTGCCCCCATTCAATTTCATAGTTATCCAACATCTTTTCCTGTGCCTGAATCTGGATAAATAATGATCTAGAATGATATTTACTTTGAATCACAGCCAATGCAGATATCATCAAAATAACAACCAAGCCTATCAAAACAATATCTTTAGAAAAAAACAACAGCCTAAACCCTTTCTGCAACTCGCATAACAGCACTCCGTGCTCTTGGATTTTTTTGTAACTCTTGTTTATCGGCTTTTATTGCCTTACCCACGCTTTTTAATATGCCTTGCTCAATATCTGCTTCTTTAATCGGCAATCTTCCTGGGTTAAATTTCCGCCCTGATTCACTCCTAATAAATCGCTTAACAATTCGATCTTCCAAAGAATGAAAAGAAATCACCACCAATCGCCCACCTGGCTTCAATACATTAACAGCCTGCTGTAAGCCTTGTTTTATTTCGCCCAACTCATTATTTATTTCAATTCTTATCGCTTGAAAACTCCGTGTCGCTGGGTGCTTATGCTTTTCTTTTTTTGGAATCGTATTTGCAATTAACTTTGCCAAATCAAATGTTGTTTTTAGCGGCGCTTCTAAGCGTCGTTCCATAATCGCTTTAGCAATACGCCGAGCAAATCGCTCTTCTCCATATTCAAACAACACTTTAACCAAAACTTTTTCTTCAACTTGGGCAAGCCATTCTGCCGCAGAGATACCCTGACTATGATCCATACGCATATCTAAAGGCCCGTCTCTTAAAAAGCTAAACCCTCTCTGAGAATCGTCTAACTGTGGAGAAGATACCCCCAAATCCATTAATACGCCATCGACCTTCCCATGCCAACCCTGCTGTGTCACTACCGCTTCCAATTCAGAAAAACAGCCATGATGCAATGCAAAACGTTGATCTTCACGCATCTCATCGGCATACACCGAATTGACTGCCGCTAAATCCCGGTCAAATGCCAATAACTTACCAGCCTTTCCCAATCGTTCCAACACACCTTTACTATGTCCGCCTCGTCCAAAAGTACAGTCTATGTAATAGCCATCAGACCGTATATTCAATCCTTGCAAGGACTCTTCATATAAAACCGATAAATGTTCCATTAAAATGACAATGGCCCTAACTCTTCAAGCCCTTCTGTATCATTACCATTCACCCATTGGCTCTCTTTGTTATCCCATGCGGCTTCATTCCAAATTTCAAACTTATTTAACTGTCCAATCAATACGATTCGTTTATCCATTCCTGCAAATTTCCTTAATTTTTCAGGTAACAACAGTCGTCCCTGAGCATCCATCTCACATTCAGAGGCATTACCAATTAAAAAGCGACGTAAATTTCCTGCCGCTTTATTTGTAGAGGGCTGCTTACTAATAGTTAATTCTAATTTCTCCCATTCAGGCAATGGATACAACCAAAGACAGCCTTCCTCACCTAAACAACGCTCATTCAGTGCAACAGTAACAACCATTTGACGCTCACAACTTTCCTGTAATTCCTCTCTATACCGAGTTGGAATGGCAAGACGTCCTTTTACATCTAAATTGATTGAGCTTATACCGCGATACACAAATCACCCCAAATAAACAAAAATCTCCATTTTTCACCACTTTTCTCCACTTAGTAACAACTATAGGTATCTATTTATTCCGCGTCAAGAATCATTCACATTTAAATCTTTTTTTTTCTAAAATGACTTAGAGTCATCCTATCTCCCCTCACACCTACAAAAGAAACAACACAAAAAAAATAACTTCCTAATCATAAAGTTATTACTCCTTATTAACTTAATACTTAAACTCTATCAAACATAAAAAAAATAAATATTACAATACGTAGATATACCTACTTTTAGCGCACTATTTACCTTATTTTTAATATTAAAAATAACAACTTGCAAAAACCAAGCCATAAGCAATTAAAAAGAAGGAACTTCTATACCAGAAAACAGAGAAGAAAGAGAAGAAAGAGAAGAAAGCATGCTAACGAAAACCATCAGCATAGATTTTAGGTTAAGGGGATTTGCCAAAGAAGCGCTCGCCAAGAATTGGCATTCAAAAGAATAAAACAAAGAAAAAAAGAGTT
>WTAG01000635.1 GCA_013139755.1 Methylomarinum sp.
AGAGCGTCACTTAAATCAGTTTGGGCTAAATTTTTCCAGGCCATAATGTTTTTCTTGATAAATCATTTGATATACTCTTATTTTACCAAATTATGCTAAATGGTTCGTGCAAAGGTCTCATTATATATTTTCTTATTAAGCTTTCATCAGTAAACCAGTGTAGTAAGTCTTCTGAAACATTTTTCAGTTCTTTCCTGAAGCTATCATCACTATATTCCAATGCTGGCATTTTTGGCTTAACAACAGATTCTTCAATTGATTCTTTTATACGTATGGGATTGGGACTTTTCTCGAAATCAATACGCTCTGTTATCTCATCAATTGGTAGCACAGCATGCTCTTCAATGAGTTGCGCATTCTTTTCTATCGGAATATCAATTTCTTTAATTTCCATATTTACTTCTTCTTGCTTGTTTTTCTGATACAGAAAAATTACAAACACGGTCGATATTACGATAACGAAAATAATCAATAATGCTGGAAACCTCTTCTTTGCCTTTTGTTCATATCGACTCATAAGTCACCTTATATTTTATTTGTATCAGTCTGAATATAACATTATCCTGTAGTGGTTTAATATAATTGGGTACATTAACAGGCAGGTACTTATGAGAGAATTAGATGATCTTTTTGCATCACTTGCAAGAGCACCATTCCGACAAAAGTTTCACCTACAAGGGAAAGATCTTCAATATTTGCATACCAAAGGGCTAGCCACTGTCATTAGTCATGCTCACGATTTTATTCGCAAGCGACTGGCACCGGCGTATCCTGCAAAAGACGGTAAGCAAACACCCTTTCGTGGTCATCCGGTTTTTGTTGCACAACATGCAACTGCCTGTTGTTGCCGTGGATGCCTGGAAAAATGGCATCAAATTCCTCAGGGCCGCGCTTTGAATGCTGATGAAGAAGCCTATATTATCAAGGTCCTGGAACGTTGGTTGCTTAATGCACAGCAGGCCAGTGAATTAAGTCTAAAGTAAGTAACATCCTATTCCAATAGAATAATCTTGCCAGATAGCAGCTATACCTGCGGTTAGGATGGCAACCCCAACAAACACTGTTAGTCCCGATAGGCTACGTACTGAAACTTCAATAATTGACTGGTTTAGTGTAAATGATGGCGTAAAAAAGATAGCAGCACAGACACCACACATAATGGCTAATCCGGTTGATAAGATCCCCGTGATCATTGATGCACACCAAGGACATTGCTGCGCGGCATGTTGTTGATAATTGCAATCTGTATCCAGACCAGACCACGGCCAATCACACCCGCATTGAAACAAAAAACCGCATAGTGGCGTGACGATGATAAGTGTTGTGATTAAGGTTATCGTCCCTGAAATAGTCTGTGTATTGATTGTTGAGTTCATCATCGCTTTATGTGGACTATTTAAGCAAAATACCGATTATTTGATCAATCATTGTTCGATGATTTAGATAATCAATAGTAACAGCAATCTGCTCTTCATGATGCAACAAGCGCAAAGAAGGATAGGATGTAACCCCCATACTGCGTGCTAATTGAATTTCACCCTGCAGTTCATTATCTATGGCCAAACTGTTCAGGTCTTTGATAAATTCAACTGTATCCAAACCGATTTCAGCAGCGCATTCTTGAAGCGTTACTTGTAATGATGGGTTTCTGGCTTTTTGATAATAGGCATTTTGAATAGCCTGCAAAAGCTTAAGTTCAAATTCAGCACCCTGCTTGCGGGAGGCTAAAAGTGCCCTACATGCAGGATAGGTTGAACGTAAAGGCGTGTTGAATATCCAGAAATCATAATTGAACAGGATGCTGGGAACTGTATTTTCAATTCGATGCCAAGCCTGCTGAATAGTATTCTGTAGATTTACCGGCATGGGTTCGGTAGTGTCTGCTGCCAACCCACCCAGCAGGTAAATCATCTGGATATTAGATGGCAAGTCTTGCTGCAATGCAGCCAAGCTTGCGCTGAACGCATAGCACCAGCTACACATTGGGTCATGAACATAAAGCAGACGAGTATCCGGCATGATCTCTATTGAAATGAATATTTTGCAGCAGAAAGGTTTGATTGTATCAATGGTAATCAACCATTAAAAGCGCTATTAAGTACAGTATCACAGCCCCGTTTTTTTCCCTCTATTACAACACCTTCAACCCTTACCTTGATTTCAGTAGATTTCATTTCGTTTCAATTTATTTCATTACATTGCACTACCAAAGGCACTAAAAAAGCACTATGAATTTAAAACTTGGAACTGACAAATATTCTAAAAATAGAATTATTCAAAGCATATGATAGGTTTAGTATAACCATTTCAATTCAGAGGGCGAGCCAATTTTCCACTGCTAAATTTTCAACACGTAAAAATTCACGCTCATTTGCAGTGACAACCGTCAAATTTAAAGACAAAGCATGTGCGGCTATTAATAAATCATGCTGGCCAATAGGCAATCCTCTACCTTCAAGATTCACCCTGATTTTGGCATACACCTTATCGATAGACTCTTCCAAAGGCAATATTGGTAAACTGTTTAAAACCTGCTCAACATTAAATGATAATTTAGGCGATTGTTTTTTTGTCGCCCCATAACGCAATTCACATGCGACTATAATACTGGTACAGCAATGATTTTCTAACTCTAGGGATAACATTCTCTCAGCAACCACACCCTGCGGGTTTTTAATCAATTCAGAAACAATATTGGTATCCAGTAAATAACGATAATCAGCCATCAAAAAAAATCTTCTGAGTCTACAGGTAAATCAATAATCTCTGGAAAATCTTCGTCCAAAGTCGGCAGAGAAGCTAATATTGCCTTTAAACTTTTCTTTCTGACGGGTTCAATAATCAACTTATCACCCTCTTTATGAATAATTGCTTCCGTGCCTTCTAATTCAAATTCTCGCGGAATCCGAATTGCTTGATTACGTCCATTCCTAAACAAACTAACATGTCGTTCGCTGCGCATAATAATCATCTCAAAAACTTAGCATATGTCAAAGCATATGCTTACAATATAAGTCTGTCAAACATTAAAATACTAATAACACGTCTATAAACAAAGCAAAGGGGTCATGCAGGTCAAGGGGGCATATATGACCCTATCACTCCTAGCTCAGTTTCCGTGATTGCTAATTCATTACGTATAAATAATAGATAACTTTAGGGAAAATACGGGGGTGGAAATTTTTCAACGCTGTTTTTCCAGAATCCTGTTAAGTTTTGCACGCTGATTAACACTTGAATGTATATTAGATTTTACAGAATATGAAAATAGGTGTTGTTTAGACGAAGTTTTTGGTTTTTTGAAATGAAGTTTATTTGGTTTTTTTCTAGATCGTGATATAAAAACGTAAACCCACATGGAGCATGCAATATGTCTCAACAGATTCCCGCTGAAGAAACTCAAATTCCTTTATTTAAAAAGGAAGAATTACCAGGTATAAAAAAGCTTTCTCCTAAAGGGAGAGCAGCAAAACGAACGTTAAAAAAATATTCTTTATTTGCTGGAGGGTTTGGCTTTATTACGGGACCTTTCGCTCGTCAAATTTCAATAGCAGCATTATTAACCAAATTATTGAATGATATGAGCCGTATATATGGACAGTCTTTTTCTGAAAATCAGACTAAGATTCTTATTTCCGCAATTTTGGGAGGAGTCCATGCTCATTGGATTAATCGTTATTTACTTAAAGTAATTCGATATACTCCTATTTCAATACGCTCAGCCAATATCTTGCTGAGCCCAGTAGTCACTAGTTCAATTGTTTATTACATAGGGAAATTATTTTTAATTCACTTTGAAACAGGTGCTTGGATAAATGAAGTACACGATTAATTTTTAATAAACCTAAGATGTTTATTCACTATGAATCAGCTGAAGAAGGTTTTTAATTTCATCGGACTGGTCCTGCATAACATCATTTTGACTGGAACGTTCTTCAGCTTTTTGCATCATTTCTGTTAATACACGAGCTGATCCAGAAATATCATTCTGAGCTACATAAGGGTCAATGGTAGACCCTATCACTCTAACTTTGCCTTCGCGGAACTTACAGTACATAATTGCTTATGCACTGCTCCGCAGTACTACTGGGGTGAATGAGTAATTCCCCAGACGGGACTTTAACCCGCTAGATTGATTGCCGATGACGGCGTGCGACCTGACGCTATCACTCTCCTACCACCACTTCTACCACTTTTGCTACCACTTTCAAAACATCTACAAATGTTTTGCTTTAATTTCTAAGCCGCCCATCTCTTACCATTGGCAGCAAAATCTACGATCAAATAAAAAACGTTATCTGACTTCTCTTTGAATGTTACTCTGTCATAGCTATCGGGTAAATCCTCATCCAACACCTGTTCAACAGCAGCTTTTACTATTCGCTAAGTCTGACCATCCTTCCACCAATCCTGAACCAGAACTTTAGGATGTTCATCCAGCAAACGGGTTAGCAAATGCCTGGCCGCTAATTTTACTTTTTGCTCTTCGTCTTTAGTCAGTTTTTCTTTACGCAAGGTGTCATATAGTTCTAACTCATCTTCCGTTAAACCTTCACGTACATGGCGAGCATCTTCTTCTTTCATGCCTTCGGCGAATTTCATTAAGTCTTCAAAGTAGTTTTCGGTTGAAGAACCACCAGCATTATATGCATCTATGATTTCTTGCAGCTTTTGAGCAAAGTCCACACGAGTGTGATTTTGCTCCATCATTTTTTGCAGCTTATCTTCTATGAAAGCGCGCATTTCAGCGATTTCAATGTTTTTGTACTTTACATCTTTGAATTCTTCTTTCAGCTTTTCAAAATTTAGCTTACTTAAATCCCATACTTTACCTTTTTGAACAATTTTGTATTCTGCTTGATGCTCTTTGACTGCAAATTTTTCAGCGTTATCCACCACCACACTTTCATCTAACAACTCAGCGATTTGCTGGCTTACCGCATCAATATCGGCCTGCTCTACGTGCATATCAATCACGCCACGCAAATATTGAATTACAGCAATCAATAACCTAGGTGCTTGCTCGAATATTTCAGGTTTACAGGCTTCGTATAAGCTCGATACGGTATTGTCATACACATAAAAGGATTTACGCCACTCATCAGTACTCAGTAAGGTGTCAGCATATTGTTCGAATTGAGCGATGTTTTTAAAGGTATCACCACCTTTAATAATGCTTTCCAAGTCGATATCACGCTCTTTACAAAAGCTCACGGCCTGCGCAATCGCCTC
>WTAG01000236.1 GCA_013139755.1 Methylomarinum sp.
ATGAAAACCTGGCAGGCTATAGACGTTATCGTTGGCATACCTATGAAGATCGTATGCGTTCTTTGTTGCCCGATGGTATTCGCGTACCATTATTTGGCTTGGCAGGACAAATATATCCCAAAGCTGACTGGGCTCCAAAAATTTTTAGAGCAAAATCAACACTTGAGTCTATTGGACGAAGTTCTGTAGAAGGATATTTTCATAGTGTTTCTGTACAATCTAACGAGCTGCGCAAGCAATTATTTTCAACGCAATTAAAAAGTGATTTGCAGGACTATCAGGCTGTAGAAGTATTTAAACGACATCTAAAAAACGCACCGACAGACGATGCGATGTCAATGGTGCAGTATTTAGATCTTAAAACGTATTTACCTGGTGATATCCTCACTAAAGTTGATAGGGCAAGCATGGCGCATGCTTTAGAGGTGCGAGTCCCCTTGCTAGATCATCAGTTGGTTGAGTGGATGGCTGGTTTAAGCCCTGATATGAAATTGAAAAATAAGGAAGGCAAGTATATTTTTAAGAAGTCATTGGAAAGTTATTTGCCCAATGATATTTTATATCGCCCAAAAATGGGGTTTGCTGTGCCGTTATCAAATTGGTTTAAAGGGCCTTTAAAAGATAAAATCAATGACGCCTTACTCGGGGAAACATTACAACAATGTGGTTATTTTGATCAATCTTTTATACAAAAAATGCTCAGCCAGCATCAAAGTGGATTGCGTGACTATAGTTCCCCCATTTGGTCATTATTAATGTTTGAACGGTTTTTAAGTAAATCGTTGTAAGGTTGTGTAATTATATGCTAGTCTAGTAATAGATATACGGGGCTGTTTTGGCTGAGTCTTGTATTAATTTGCATTAGATCAGTTTATTGGGGAAGAATGATGAAAGAAAATAAACAAATAAAAGAACAGATAGATAAACCTGTTACAGGGGTTGATGTAAAACGTCGATCCTTTGCTAAAGCAGGTATGGCTGCGCCCGTGATTATGACTTTGGCTAGCCGACCAGTATTTGGGGCTCAATGTTTATCTGAAATGTTATCTACTACAATTTCTGGATCTCCAGGAAACCATTGTGCGGGTGGACAGTCCCCAGGATTTTGGAAGAAATTAACAGGGAAAACTGATACTCTTCTTCAATTTATGGAAGGGGTTGATGCGAGTACTGCATGGGGCCGAACAGGCTTAGATTACGGTACGTTAAATACTGATCCTGCTACTTGCACAAGAAGGAAAGATGGGACTGGAGGCACTCAAAATTGTAAATCTAAAAAATGGTGGCATTATTCAGGCGGAACTCCATTAAACTCTGCTTTATTAGGGTTTGGTGGTAGTGATGACCGTCCTCTTCGGATAGTTTTGAATAAGGAGGGTGGAACAGACATCTTCCATCTGATTGCTGGGTTATTAAATGCAAGGTTTTATGATAACCCAGCTACGAGCGCTTCTTATATATTTACTGAGATGGAATTTTGGGCTATGTATCACGATGGTAGTTTAGTACCAAGTAGTTATTCAAGTTTAAGGGATTTGATTTCGTCAAATTACCATAACAATCCTTAATCTTCAGTTTTTTAATTGTATATTTGATTTTAATAAGTTGCAGAATGAAGGCTCAGGATAGCAATGTTATATAATGTATTGTTAATACTATATATTTTCAATGCATTTAAAATACCAAGGATAACCCTAGGGTTAATTAATAAATATGATTTCTAACGGTATTGCTATGAGTCTATCTTATTCAAAACCTGTAATCTCAATAAATGGGGAGTTATTGTTCCACTCATATGGTGAGCAAGGAATTGTTTATCATGTTGAGTCGGGAAATACTCACTTAATTGAGAGCGTGGCATTTAAGCTTTTATCTATCATTTATGAGCAGCCGGGAATAGGGTGTGATTATTTGATTGATAGGTTGGAAAATGACTTACCAATTGAGAAAGATGGTATTAAAGAATATTTGTTAAGTGTACTAGTGTCATTACAAAAAATAGATTTATTGAAGTTAAAGGATTGATAATTGTCTGTACTATTGAGTTCTCTTGCTAGGGAGGAAATAGCAAAGTTTCTTGCCACAGATGGGCTAAGGATTGAAATAGGTTTGTTTACTTTGAATCTAAGTTCATCAATACCCTCTATTGCAGATCATATTTATAGATTGTATGGTGGATTTAAATTAATACATGACCCCGATGTATTTATTGACTGGTATGTAAAGATAGATTCACCTTCTTTGTTAAGGCAGTTTATTCGTCCCCAGATTCAGTTTTCATTTGATGGATATCAACCTTTTGAAGCCCTTCCTAAAGATCAAGCGGGTGCAATGCTTGAATGGGGCTTGAATTGGTGTATAGCAAATAATTCAAATCAATTTTTGATCATTCATTCGGCAGTTATCGAAAAAAATGGCACTGCTATCATTATGCCAGGTTCGCCTGGAAGTGGAAAAAGTACCTTATGTGCAGCTTTAGTTTCACGTGGGTGGCGTCTACTCTCAGATGAAATGGCATTATTAAATGTGGACGATGGGTTGCTTTATCCTGTAGCTCGGCCTGTTAGCTTGAAAAATCAGTCGATAAATATTATTAAAGAATATTCAGCAGACGCTGTTTTTGGTCTTAGTACTAAAGATACGGCAAAAGGAACGGTTGCACATATGCAACCACCTGATAGTAGTGTTATTAATGTCAATACCCCCGTTTCACCAGCAAAAGTCGTTTTTCCATTATATATCAATGGTAGTCGTACAAAGCTAGAGCCTTTAGATAAGGGAAAGGCCTTTATGAAAGTAGCAGAAAATTGTTTTAACTATAATGTGCTTGGTCGTGTTGGTTTTAATGTATTAACTAGAGCAATTGATAGCTGTGATAGTTATTCATTTGAATATCAATATCTTGACGAGGCAATTCAAGCTTTTGAACAGCTAAGTTATGATTGAAAATATCTTCGACAATGTTTTAGTTGTATTCTTAAGAAATCAAGGAGGAATAGGGAGTGAACGTTATCCTATTTCTTCTATTAATTGGGATCTGTTAATTCGTCAGGCACGTAGAGCGAATTTACTCAGTAGAGTCGCTTTTTTTCTGCAAGAAAGTGAGCAACTTATTAATGTTCCCTTAAAACCAAGAATACATTTGGAAAGTGCATTGGCAGTGGGCGAAGCAAATGCACGTTCGGTAAAATGGGAAATTAAACAAATTTATTTGGTTCTGCAGAAGGCGCAACTTCCTTTTATGTTGCTCAAAGGAGCGGCTTATGCACATCGTATGCGTACATCAGCAAAAGGCAGGGTGTTTTCTGATGTCGATATTATGCTAGCTGCTGAGCAAATTGATGCAGCAGAAAAGGTGTTTGTTCATAGTGGGTGGATTCCAGCAAGTTTTGATTCTTATGATCAACAGTATTACCGTAAGTGGATGCATGAGATTCCTCCGCTGAGACACTTAAAGCGACAAACTAATTTAGATGTACATCATACTATTATTCCCCCAACGAGTAGATTGAAGCCTGATGTGCATAAATTTTGGGCAAGTGCAGAAAAAATTGATGGTATTTATGTTCTGTCTTTAAATGATATGATCTTACATAGTGCGACGCATCTATTCCATGAAGGTGAATTTGAAGGGGGGCTACGTGATATTTCTGATTTGAGTTTATTACTTGATGAATTTTCCCAAACGGGGAAGAGTTGGAGCGAGTTAAAAGCGAGAGCCTATGAACAGAATCTTGGTGGACCTTTGTATTATGCTATTCATTATTGTGAATTAATACTGCATACTGTAATTCCTGAATCTTTTGTAAATATGCTTGAAAGAGAAAATTCGAGCTATTTAAAAACTAAAATAATGGACTTTCTATTTATGCGAGCATTAATGCCTGATCACCCTAGTTGCGATGATCGCTGGACAGGGCTGGCTCGTTGGTTATTATATATCCGCTCCCATTGGTTAAGGATGCCGATGTCTTTATTAATTCCACATTTATTACGTAAGAGTTGGTTGCGATTGACGGGGAAAACAGCTCATTAATGGGGAAATGTTTATTTCAAAATAAATTTTATAAATTTATTTATTTTGTGTAATGATTTTCTGTGGGGGATAGATAATTGATTGCTGCTATTTCCCTTTTTTATAATAACTTGCAACATGCAAAATCCATTGAAAATACTACATATTTTAGACCACTCAATTCCACTACATAGTGGCTATACCTTTCGGACTAGGGCTATATTAGAGCAACAGCGAGCGCTAGGCTGGCAAACTTTTCATGTGACTTCTGCTAAGCATCTTGGTGCAGAACAATCGATTGAAAATATTGATGGCTTTAAGTTTTATCGTTCTCAGAGAACTCAAGGACTTTTAGCTAAATTACCCCTTCTCAATCAATGGGCTATTGTAAAAAGTTTGACTGCTCGATTGGACGAAATTATTCCTGAAATCAAGCCTGATATTTTACACGCGCATTCACCCGCTTTGAATGGGTTGGCCGCAATAAAAATAGGTAAAAAATATAATATTCCTGTTGTTTATGAATGCCGTGCTTTTTGGGAAGATGCCGCTGTTGATCATGGAACGACAAGAGAAGGCAGCCTACGTTATCGAATTACCAAAGTATTGGAAACTTATGTTTTTAAAAAAGCACAAGCAGTTACTTGTATTTGTGAAGGGTTGCGTAAGGATATTATTAAAAGAGGGATAGCCAAAAATAAAATCACTGTTATCCCTAATGCGGTTAATATTGAAAAATTCACTTTTGGACAACAGGCAGATGAAAACCTTAAACAACGATTAGGGTTAAAGGGTAAAACAGTCCTTGGATTTATTGGTTCCTTTTACGCTTATGAAGGGATTCCTTTAATTTTAGAGGCTCTACCTGAAATTATTAAACAGCAGCCAGAAGTGAAATTGTTGTTAGTGGGGGGAGGGCCTCAGGAACAAAAAATTAAAGATAAGGTTAAACAATTACAACTTGAATCTTATGTTGTGTTTACGGGACGAGTCCCCCATGACCAAGTCCAGGATTATTATAATCAGGTTGATATTTTTGTTTACCCTCGCTTAGCCATGCGATTAACAGAGCTGGTTACACCACTTAAACCTTTGGAGGCGATGGCTCAAGGTCGATTAGTTATTGCCTCTGATGTTGGTGGACATAAAGAACTTATTAGCAATAATGAAAATGGTTTATTGTTTAAAGCTGGCGATAAAAATTCTTTAGCTCAATGTGTTTTAGGTTTATTAGAGCATCCAGAGTTACAGGATAAACTGCGTAAAAAAGGCAGAAATTATGTTGAACAAGAAAGAAATTGGGCAAAAAGTGTCGCAAATTATAAACTTGTTTATTATTTCAATAAATAATAGTAATTACTCCTTAACATAAAACCATTTTTAGGAAGAAAAATGAAAGTAACAGTTTTTGGTTCTGGTTATGTTGGCTTAGTTACAGGAGTCTGTTTAGCTGAGGTCGGCAATGATGTTGTTTGTATAGATATTGACCAAGCAAAAATAGATAACTTAAATAAAGGTATTATTCCCATTTATGAACCTGGCTTAGATAGTATGGTTAAAGAGAATGTAGCTGCGGGTAGAATTAAGTTTACAACGGATATTAAAGAAGCTGTTAAACATGGTACTTTTCAGTTTATTGCAGTCGGCACTCCACCCGATGAAGATGGTTCAGCTGATTTAAAATATGTTCTTGCAGTTGCAGAATCTATAGCTGAGAATATGGATGAGTACCGAGTTGTTATTAATAAATCAACTGTACCAGTAGGAACTGCTGATAAGGTTAAAGATGTTATTACTCAGGTACAAAATGAACAAGGGTTTGAGGTTGATTTTGATGTAGTCTCAAATCCAGAATTTCTTAAAGAAGGTGCTGCTTTAGATGATTTTATGAAGCCAGACCGTATCGTGGTGGGTACTGATAACCCAAGAACAGGAGAGTTACTCAAAGCATTATATGCTCCGTTTAATCGTAGCCACGAACGTGTAATCATAATGGATGTTCGTTCAGCGGAGTTAACGAAATATGCTGCTAATGCCATGCTGGCGACTAAAATCAGCTTTATGAATGAGTTGTCTAATTTGGCTGAGCGATTAGGGGCTGATATAGAGCAAGTTAGAAATGGTATTGGATCAGACTCAAGAATTGGTTATTCATTTATTTATCCTGGGTGTGGCTATGGAGGCTCGTGTTTTCCTAAAGATGTCAAAGCTTTAGAGCGAACTGCCCAACAGGTTGGTTATCAAGCTGAATTGCTTACCGCAGTTGAAAATGTCAATGCCAGGCAAAAACAGGTGTTGGTGAATAAAATAAAGAAACATTATGGTGATCGTTTAAATGGAAAAACATTTGCACTGTGGGGGTTAGCATTTAAACCTAAAACAGATGATATGCGAGAAGCACCAAGCCGGGTTATTTTAGAAGCTTTAATTGAAGCTGGGGCTGAAATAAAGGCTTTTGACCCAGAAGCCATGGAAGAAACTCGAAGAATATATGGGGATAAAAAGGGATTAACTCTGGTAAAAAATGCTGAAGAAGCATTAGTTGGGGCTGATGCTTTAGTGATTGTGACTGAATGGAAAAATTTCTGGAGCCCTGATTTTGAATTAATGAAAAAGAGTTTGAAAGATCAGGTTGTTTTTGATGGTAGAAATTTATATCAGCCTGCATTTATGGAAAAAATGGGAATTCAATACTATGCTATAGGGCGAGGACAAAGTTAAAATACGTTGTCTTAAGTTTGGTTGATATATCGATAGAAAGTATTAAAGTATCTACGTGAACTAAAATATTAGAGTTAATAATTGGTTTTCTGCTTATGAACTTATGGTGAATTAAGAAAGATGAAAAAAATCTTAAATTTAGGGTTAATTGGTCCATTGCCCCCACCCTATGGAGGAATGGCAAATCAAGCGAATCAACTATACCAGTTATTGCAAAAAGAACAGGATGTTGAGGTTTATTTTGTTCAAACAAATAAACCTTACCCTAATCCCTTAATTGCTAAAATTAAAGGAATCAGAGCAGTTGTTCGGTTAATTTCTTATATTGGAGATGTGTATAAGTTAACCGGGCAAGTTGATGTTATTCATATGCTCGCAAACTCTGGATGGTCTTGGCAGTTATTTTCTGCACCTGTTATATGGATAGCCTATTTACGAAAAACGCCTATTATTATTAATTATCGTGGGGGCGAGGCAAAAACATACTTTAAAAAGTCCATTAAATGGGTTGCGCCTTCAATGAATAAAGCAAGTGTAATTGTCGTTCCATCGGGTTATCTAAAGCATGTGTTTTCTGAATTTAATTTTAAATCACAAATAATAGCTAATATTATTAATCTACAGCGATTTAAGCCACTTCAGAATAAAGTTATTAACTATAAAACGCCTCACTTAATTGTAACTAGAAATTTAGAAGCTATTTATGGTATTGCTATGGCAATAAAGGCTGTGGCTTTAGTAAAAGAACAGTATCCAAATGTAAGTCTAAGTATTGCTGGAAGTGGGCCTCAGAAAGAAGAATTACAGCAATTAGCCACCGATTTAGGTTTGGAAAAAAATGTTTGTTTTACAGGCAAGTTACAGCCTGAAGAAATAGCTTCTTTATACCAAAGTGCTGATATTATGCTCAACCCTACTACAGTTGATAATATGCCTAATTCAGTTCTTGAAGCAATGGCAACAGGCGTTGCCATTGTCAGTACAAATGTTGGTGGAATTCCTTTTGTAGTGGAAAATAATAAAACAGCAATGCTTGTTGATACTAATGATGAGAAAGCAATGGCTGAAAATATTATGTTATTACTTAATAATCCAGAAAAATACAAAAACTTAGTTGAAAATGGATTGCTAGAGGTGCAGCAATATGCCTGGGGAAATATAAAAAAACAATGGGTAGACTTATATAAATTGTTAGGGCACAGACAATGAGCTTTTATACAAAATGTGTGAGTACAATTATTTTTCCATTCCATGAAAAATTAAAAAAACATGATACCGTGCGCATCCGTAAAGATATGGAAGAAACGCAATGGCTTTCGGTTGAAAAAATAAAGTTATTACAATTAGAAAGACTTAAAACTTTTCTAATCGATGTAGAAGGGCATGTTCCTTATTACCAGACCTTATTTAAGAAATTACAATTTAACCCTGAAAATATCAGTTCTTTAGATGATTTAAAACGATTGCCTTTAACAGGGAAAAGTTTGATTCGTGAGCAGACTGAGCAATTAAAAGCCGATAATGCAAAAGGATTGGCAAAGTTTAATACGGGAGGGTCAAGTGGTGAGCCACTTATCTTTTATATTGGTAATAAACGAGTCAGTCATGATGTTGCAGCTAAATGGCGAGCAACACGTTGGTGGGGAGTAGATATTGGTGATACTGAAGCCGTTATTTGGGGGTCTCCTATTGAGCTAGGTGGACAAGATAAAATAAAATTAATTAGAGACAAGTTTTTAAGAACCCATTTAATACCTGCTTTTGAAATGTCTCCTGTTAAGATTGATGGGTTTATTCAGAAAATAAGAACATTAAAGCCCAAAATGTTATTTGGTTATCCTTCTGCTTTAGCACATATAGCGACACATGCAGAAAAAACAGGCCAAATACTTAATGATTTAGGTATCAAAGTAGCTTTTGTCACTTCTGAGCGATTATATGATTATCAACGTGAAAAAATAGAACAGGTATTTGCATGTCCTGTGGCTAATGGCTATGGTGGCCGCGATGCCGGGTTTATTGCTCATCAGTGTCCATCAGGTAATATGCATATTACCGCAGAAGATATTATTGTTGAAATTATTGATAATCAAGGCCAGGTGTTACCAATAGGTGAAGCTGGTGAGATTGTTGTTACTCATTTAGCAACGAGAGATTTTCCTTTCATTCGATACCGTACAGGCGATATTGGTGTTTTAAGTGATCAAAGCTGCTCCTGTGGAAGAGGCTTGCCAATATTAAAAGAAATTCAGGGACGGACGACAGACTTTATTATTGCCCAGGATGGCACAGTATTACATGGTTTGGCATTGATTTATGTTTTAAGGGATATTGACGGGATTGAGTCTTTTAAAATTACTCAATATAGCCTGGATGATACAACGGTCCAGATAGTAAAAAATCAACACTATAAGCAGCAAAGTGAAATAAAAATTCAGCAAGAATTTAAGCAGCGGTTAGGGGGGACTGTTGACGTTAACGTTGAATATATAGAGGCAATAGCTAAAGAAAAATCAGGAAAGTTCCGATATGTTGTTAGTCATGTCAAGCTTGATTAATTTACCTGATTACGCATGACTCTCAGTCATTATTAAAAATCTCATAATTCGCCCCCGTCATTCCTGCATTCTCTTAGCAAGCGCTGAAAATCAGGGAAACGGAGCGATAGAGACTGTGAAAGTATTCTGATTTTGACCTCCCCCTTTGGAAAAGGGGGATTGAGGGGGATTTTACAAAACAATAACCCATTGATATTAAATGAATTGTTTTTTATAATAAAATCTCCCCCAACCCCTTTTTTTCAAAGAGGGGAGCTAAAAGCTAATACTTTCACAGTCTCGATAGCAGAGTGATGATTTTTA
>WTAG01000664.1 GCA_013139755.1 Methylomarinum sp.
TATTGACTCAAGTTTTAATATCAATAAAGGGCTTCGAGTTGCCAGGCAGTTACTTTCGGATTTAAATGATCTAGGAGTGCCAGCGGCAACCGAATATCTTGATCTGATTACACCTCAATACCTTTCAGACTTAATTTCATGGGGCGCTATTGGTGCCAGAACCACGGAGAGTCAAGTACATAGAGAGTTGGCGTCAGGTTTGTCTTGTCCTGTTGGTTTTAAAAATGCGACCGATGGCGGCATTAAAATTGCGATAGATGCGATTAATTCGGCAATGAGTCCTCATCACTTTTTATCTGTGACTAAAGAAGGTCATTCAGCTATTTTTTCTACCACTGGAAATAAAGACGCACATATTATTCTGCGTGGGGGGAATGATGAACCAAATTATGATGCGGTGAATGTCGAGAAAGTTGCTGAAGGACTGGAGGACGCAGCGCTGCCAAGCAATATTATGATTGACTTTAGTCATGCCAATAGCTTGAAGCAATGTCAGCGTCAAATGGTGGTTGCTGAAGATGTCGCTGAACAAATTGCGCGTGGTGACCAAAGAATTATGGGCGCAATGGTTGAAAGTCATTTAAAAGCCGGTCGCCAGGATACTGTTGAAGGGCAAGAGTTAACTTATGGGCAAAGTATTACAGATGCTTGCTTA
Source organism: Methylomarinum sp. (assembly GCA_013139755.1). The sequence continues at coordinate 656 of WTAG01000664.1, forward strand.
GGCTGGGATGATACGGTCGAACTTCTTAAAGGCTTGGCTGAGGCGGTACAAAAACGTCGAACAGTACAAAATTAATCTGGAAATAAATATCATGAAAATAAGTGTAAATGGCGATACGCGTGAGTATGCGGAAGGAACGGCAGTTGCAGATGTTGTGGCTGATCTGGATTTAACTGGAAAGCGTATTGCAATAGAGTTGAATAAAGAAATTTTACCTTTTGATCAATATGCGACACAACAAATACACAGTAATGACCAGCTAGAAATCGTACAGGCGATTGGTGGTGGGCAGGATGACTTCTTTACTGTAGCAGGACAGCAGTTTTCTTCGCGTTTATTGGTGGGTACTGGTAAATATAAAGATATGGAAGAAACGCGTGCTGCAATTGAGGCCAGTGCGGCTGAAATTGTAACCGTTGCCATACGTCGTACCAATATAGGTCAAAATAAGGGTGAGCCTAATTTATTAGATGTTATTTCACCTGATAAATATACTATCTTGCCAAATACAGCTGGTTGCTACACAGCAGATGAAGCGGTAAGAACCTGTCGTTTAGGCAGAGAGTTGCTTGGCGGACATAAGTTGGTGAAGCTAGAGGTATTGGCTGATCAAAAAACATTATTCCCTGATGTTGCAGAAACCTTTGTTGCTGCTGAATTATTAGTGAAAGATGGTTTTGACGTTATGGTTTACACCAATGATGATCCTATCGCTGCAAAACGCCTGGAAGAAATTGGTTGTGTTGCTGTCATGCCTTTAGCAGCCCCCATTGGATCTGGTTTGGGTATTCGTAATCCTTATAATATTTTAACGATTGTTGAAAATGCCAATGTGCCTATTTTGGTTGATGCCGGTGTCGGAACAGCATCTGATGCAGCATTGGCAATGGAATTAGGATGTGATGGCGTGTTAATGAATACAGCCATTGCGGCAGCACAGAACCCGGTGTTAATGGCATCGGCAATGAAAAAAGGGATTCAAGCAGGTAGAGAAGCTTATTTGGCTGGACGTATGCCGAAAAAACGCTTTGCTTCTGCATCTTCGCCTTTAGATGGGCTGTTCTTCTAAATCATATTTTAGCCTGAGTAGCGAAATGCTTCACACAAAGGCACAGAGACACAAAGGAGAGAAAGAGCTCTAAGTTCTTTACCTTCGTGTCTTTGTGGCTTTGTGTGATAAAGATATTAATCAAGCCAGAGCCGCAACTGCAATACCGCTTCAATCAAATCCTATTTAATTGTTACCGCTATATTCATGACTGTTTCAGAAAAAGAATCTCACCCTAGAATTCGCAGCTTTATTCGTCGTCAAGGTCGAGCTACTGCTGGGCAAGCCCATGTATTAGAAACCAAGTGGGATGATTATTGTTTGGATCCTGAAAAAGATTATGATTACATCCAGGTTTTTGGGCGAGAAGCACCGCTTATAGTCGAGATTGGCTTTGGTAATGGCAGTAGTCTTGCTGATATGGCTGAGGCGAATCCTGATTTAAACTACCTTGGAATAGAAGTGCATAGACCGGGAGTCGGGCATTTAATGCTGTTGCTTGAGCAAAAAGGGCTTACAAATGTCAGGATTTATCATCATGATGCGATTGAAATATTAGAGCAGAAGATGTCGGATAATTCACTTGCTGGGATGCATTTGTTTTTCCCTGATCCATGGCATAAAAGAAAACACCATAAACGCCGTATTGTACGTCCAAGTTTTACAGCTCTATTACAGAAAAAGCTCAAAGCAGGAGGCTATTTTCATGCGGCAACGGATTGGGAACACTATGCAAAAGATATGTTGAGCACATTGTTTGTTGCTACTGGATTAAGAAATGACAGTGTTGATAATAGTTATTGTCCACGTCCAGATTATAGGCCGCTTACAAAGTTTGAGAACCGTGGCTTGCGTTTAGGGCATGGGGTGTGGGATTTGATTTTTAAAAAAATATAGTAAACCCTCAAAATACAATCGTGTGTTTTGAGGGTTAATAAATTAAGCCTATTCTACTTTTGCAGAGTACTCTTCTAAACGCATGGATTTAATGATCATTGCAAGTTCAGTTCGTTGTTTCTTTAGGGGAGCCAATTCAGTTTCTAATTGAGCAATATTTTCAGCCACACTTCCTTTGGAGTCACTGATCTTTCTAAGTAATTGTAAGCGACTTTCAATTTGTTTCTTATGGTCTTTAATTTGATGCATAAGAGGCGTTAAAACACTACCGCTCCAAGTCTTAGAGTCTTTATGGGCTTGCTGTAGCGTGTGTTGAGCCTTGGCAATTAAGGTGCTATACAGCTTGTTTACAACAATGCTTTGTTCTGTCATTGTGGTTTTAGCGCTGCTGCGGAAGGCTTCACCCTCGTCAAAAATTTGTTCTAATTCAAACTGGTATTGTTTGATAGAAAATAATTGTGGTTCGATTTCTTTAAAGCCATATTCATCCTGAAATTTTTTATGGATGGCTTTAACTAAACGACGAGTTTCATTGGTGATATCAACAGAATCTTGCAATAAATCGCGCAGGTCATCAAATAATTTCCGGATATTTTGTTTCATGCCGTAAGTTGTTAAACTTTTGGCCATATCCTGTTTAGTATTATTAATAATGGTTTCAATTTTCTCTTTGGCAAATGAATCAATCAGCATTTTTGCTTGCACAGAAAATACTTTGCGACTGGCCTGAAAATTTTCAACATTCGACATATAGGCATTTTGGCGATCTCGGGTTTCTGCCATTAATTTGCCTGTCATGTCCTTATTTTCAAAATCAACTTTTTTAAATTCTTCAAGTTGTTTTAAGGCATTGGACAATTTTGAATCAGTTAAATTAGTCGATTCCGAAGCTAAAAAACCTATCTCCTTATGAACAGTTTCCATAAGAATGGTTCGACGCTGCTTTAATATAGAGTCTGATAAATAGGTCTCTAGACTACTTAGGCGACTTTTTTCTAGCAACGCAGGGTCTGATTTAACTTTAGCCAGTAATGCTTGTTTTGCTGAGACAGGAAAGATGACATCTTCACTCAAGCCTAAAATCGTTGCAGAGGCTTTAACTTGTTTTTTAATGGAATCTTCATAGCCATTTTCACCAGCAAGATCATCCCACATGGCATCAATTTTATTCATAACAACGGCCAAGCCTTGTTTGTTATGACCTCTTGAGCTGCAAACATGGTTTTTCCACATTTCCAAGTCACTTTTTGTTACGCCGGTATCGGCCGCTAAAACAAAAATGATCGCTTGAGCGCTGGGTAGCATGCTTAATGTTAGTTCAGGCTCTGTACCTAAAGCATTTAACCCGGGTGTATCAAGAATAGCTAGCCCTTCTTGTAACAAAGGGTGGGGAAAGCTGATGAGGGCATGTCGCCAGCAAGGTATTTCAACTTTTTTAGGATTGATAATGCCTTGTTCTGCGGCTTCACGCTCATTCCATAAGCCTAATTTATCAGCGGTGTCTTTATCAACTTCTTTAGTCGAAACTAGCTCTTTAAATGCGTCCTGCATTTGAGTCGGGGAGTTACAGTCTAAATCGATTTGAGTCCAGCGATCAGGGTTCTGCTTGTATTCCATTAAGGATATATCTTCAAGCCGGCTTTCTATATTCAATAGGCGAATGTAACTGCCTTCGCTGTCATGGAAAATTTCGGTGGGACACATTGTTGTTCTGCCAGGTGCAGAAGGTAGCAAGCGAACGCCTGTTTCAGCAAAGAAGAGTGAGTTGATCAGCTCGGTCTTGCCTCGTGAAAATTCGGCAGTAAAGGCAAGTGTTACCCGGTCATTTTTTAAGCCATTTGCAATATTGAGGATAGTATCGGTGCTATGAGGGTCGCTTAGCTTATATCTATTTCGCCACTCTTGATACATTTCAATGGCTTGCACCAATTGTTCACGCCATTTCGCATATTCGTGCAATTGCTCTTTAAATTCCAAATTCCTCATGCCAGGCCTTTTATACGGGGATTGTATCCAGTAAAAATGATTATAATTTCAATAATTGTAGACTAAAAATTGATAACTGTTAGTTTTTGATAAATTATTCTTAGTTGTTAAGTGATTTTAGTCAAATAATCGGTCACCTTGCTTGTAATAAAGCATAGGCTTTGTTGGTTTTTGTTCTTAGGCAACGATTTTACAAGGTTGAATAAGAACAAAAATACGGTTGATCTTTTGCTACACTTTTAAAGCTTATATTCCATAGTTTAAACGATATTCTTTGATGATTTTAAGCTGTTCAGCCGAATTACCATCTAATTCCAGGAATTCAATGATATCCGTGAGTGAGATAATAGACAGCACAGGAATTTTAAAGCGCTCACTGACTTCCTGCACAGCCGAAGTTTCCTGTTCGCCTTTTTCTTGTCTATCTAGGGCTATTAAAACACCAGCTGGTGTTGCATTCATGTTGGTTATGATTTCCACCGATTCACGTACTGAGGTGCCAGCGGTAATCACATCATCAAGAATTAGTACCTTGCCTTGCAAAGCCGATCCAACAATCACACCGCCTTCACCGTGGTCTTTGGCTTCTTTACGGTTAAATGCATAAGGAATATCTTGTTTAAGCTGGGCGTAGGCAATTGAAGCTGCACTGGCTAAAGGAATGCCTTTGTATGCTGGGCCGTATAACATATCAACATCAAGCTCCGAGGCTATTAACGTCTTAGCATAAAATTGCCCTAGTTTGCCTAATTGAGCACCGGTATTAAATAGTCCGGTGTTAAAAAAATAAGGGCTGGTTCGCCCCGATTTTAATTGAAACTCACCAAATTTTAAAACGCCACAATCGAGAGCGTATTGAATAAATTCTTTTTGATAATCAAGCATGTTCTAGTTTGTCCAAAGTCTATATTATTTAGCTGTAATTTTACGCTGTTGATAACAAATCAGCTACTTATACCTATAAAAAGAGAAAACTCACAGAGAGGACACGGAGAGCACTAAGAAAGAGCGGAATAATTTGATTTAAAAGGCTCTTCTCCGTGACTCCTGTGTGAAAAACGCTTTATCTATAAATCATAAGAATTTACATGAATTTTTCTAAAATAGAATCAAGAAACATCCAGCCTTTTTCTGAGCAGGCGTAGTGATCATTATCTTGCTGTAATAAACCTTCAGTGACACAGTGAGATAACGCAGGTTCTAAAGTACTTTTATCTAAGCCCGTTACGGTATTGTAGTGAGCCAGTGTGAAACCAGGTTTTAAACGTAAATGATTCATTACAAATTCTAACGGTAATTCTTTTGTTGGAATGGTAGTGACAGTGGCTGAGGTGTTCTCTAGATACTGTTCGGGGCTTTTTAATTTAACCGTACGGATAATTTCTTCGGGTTGAGACAGGCTTAGCTTTCCATGCGCCCCGGCACCAATACCTAAATAATCACCAAATGCCCAATAGTTGCGGTTATGTTGGCAGCTTTTATCGTTTTTGGCATAGGCAGAAATCGCATACTGAGCATAACCCGATTCAGCCAATAACTGTTGGCACTGACGTTGGCCATTATAGATCTGGTCATCTTCTGGGAGTTGAGGTGGAAACTTATGAAAATAAGTGTTTGGCTCTAGTGTTAATTGGTAAAAAGAGATGTGACTGGGATTTAAGTTAATTGCCGTTTGCACATCACTTAACATTTCTGCATTAGTTTGATCGGGTAAGCCAAACATTAAATCAAGATTTAGGTTTTTAAAGCCTGCTTGCTGAGCGATTTTAACTGCGGTTATGGCTTCTTCAGCAGAATGTATGCGGCCTAATTTTTTTAAGTGTTTGTTGTTAAAACTCTGGATACCTATGGAAAGCCTGTTAATGCCAATAGCGCGGTATTCAGAAAACTTAAGGCTTTCAAATGTGCCTGGATTGGCTTCCAAAGTAATTTCCAGGTTTTCTTGTAGCGGAATAAGCTTGGCGATTTCAGTAAATAATCGTTCAAAGCTTGCAGCAGAAAATATGCTCGGGGTGCCGCCGCCAATAAAAATACTGATAACCTGTCTTGGGCTATTAAGTAAATTAAGGTCTTGTTTTAAATCAGCTAATAAAGCATCAATATAGCGTTTTTCTGGCGCATCATCTTTAAGCGCATGAGAGTTAAAGTCACAATAAGGACATTTTTGGATGCACCAGGGGATGTGAATATATAAGCCTAGTGAATTCAACAGATAATCTCTACAGGTTCTTCAATAACAGGGTTGCTTAAAGTGCCAATGTTTTCTATTTCAATTTTTGCAGTTTGCCCCGGTTTCATATAGCCCCGTGGCTTCATTTTTACACCGACACCGGCAGGCGTGCCTGTAGCAATCACATCACCGGGTTCTAATGTCATCGCTTTACTAAGATACGCCACCATTTCGTAACAATTAAAAATCATGTTCTTGGTATTAGAGTCTTGGCGTAATTCATCATCAATCCATGTTTTGATTGTTAGATTGTGAGGGTCTTTGATTTCGTCGGCAGTGATGATCCAAGGTCCCATGGGACCATGAGTATCAAATGATTTTCCAAGCATCCATGTTGGGGAGCGGATTTGCCAATCGCGCACAGATACATCGTTAACAATGGTGTAACCAGCGATCACTTGCTGGGCTTTCTCTAAAGGTACATGTTTGCAACGTTTGCCGATAACGAAGGCTAATTCACCTTCATAATCTAATTTTTCAGAAACAATAGGGCGGTGGATGGCTTCACCGTTGGCGATAACACAAGTACTATGTTTGGTGAAAAAAGTGGGGTATTCTGGTTTATCTAATTGAGTTTCATTAATATGATCCGCGTAATTTAGACTGATACCTAAGAATTTTCCTGGTCTTGGTACGGGGGCTAGCAATGTAACCTGAGATAAAGGGATACGGTTGTATCCGCTTTCTATAAGGTCTTGCATAGCTTCCTTAGCAGTATCTCCGGCAGCTAAAAAATCGATTATATTGTCAGGAATATCTATGCTACCGGTACTATCAACCGCCGTATCATCAATGACTGCCCCAATATTGGTTAAATTTTTATAGCTAAAAGTAACAAGTTTCATAGATATTAAGGTATCTGTGCGGTTTGAAAGTAAGATTATCGTATAACGAAGAACAAATAGCTAAAAAAAGATATAATATCCGTTATAAATCGATCTCATATTTAATGACTGTTCCTTAGTATTGGGTTTTAATAAAATCTGACAAGCTTAAAAAAATAATAAATGAGCGCAATGACCCCCGAACAATTTAATCAATATGCCCAGCAGGGGTATAACCGTATTCCTATTAGCCGAGAAGTATTAGCTGATTTGGATACGCCATTAAGTGCTTATCTTAAACTAGCAGATGGCGCATATTCATATTTATTTGAATCTGTGCATGGAGGGGAGCAATGGGGGCGCTATTCAATTATTGGTTTACCTTGTAAAACCGTGGTGAAAATAACAGGACAAGAGATTGTGCTGGAAAAACAGGGTGAAATACTTGAAAGCCTTACCCATCCCCAACCTTTGGTTTGGATTGAAGAATTTCGACAACGCTACAGCGTGCCAGATATTGAAGGCTTGCCGCGATTTAATGGTGGCTTAGTCGGTTATTTTGGTTACGAGACCATAGGCTATATAGAGCCGCGTTTAAAATCCACAGGTAAAGAAGATCCCATTGGTAATCCAGATATCTTATTAATGGTGTCTGAAGAAATGCTGGTATTTGATAACTTGTCAGGAAAAGTGTTGTTATTAACACATGATAATCCTGAGCAAGATGATGCCTATCAAAATGCGCTAAACCGGCTGGATAATCTGGTGGATGATTTAAGGCGGTTAACTGCAAAAACAGAAACACAGCATACTCCTAAACAGGTTGATGAAGCCGATTTTATCTCAGGCTTTACTCAGCAAGGCTTTGAGGATGCAGTGTTAAAAGCTAAAGAATATATTGTTGCTGGCGATGTGATGCAAGTAGTGTTATCTCAGCGATTATCAATTCCTTATTCGGCAACACCTCTTAATTTATATAGAGCTTTACGCTGCTTAAATCCGTCACCTTATATGTACTATCTAAATCTAGGTGATTTTCATGTAGTGGGTTCATCACCTGAAATTTTAGTTCGATTAGAAGACGATAAGGTGACTGTTCGCCCGATTGCCGGAACACGCCCAAGAGGCTCTACACCTGAACATGACAAAGCCTTAGAAGAAGAATTGTTAGCCGACCCTAAAGAGTTGGCAGAACATTTAATGTTGATTGATTTAGGGCGTAATGATGCCGGGCGGGTATCAAAAATTGGTACGGTTAAACTGACTGATAAAATGATTATTGAACGCTATTCGCATGTGATGCATATTGTGTCTAATGTCACCGGTGATTTACAACAAGGTAAAGATGCCTTTGATGTGCTTGCTGCAACATTTCCGGCAGGCACAGTAAGTGGCGCACCTAAAATACGGGCAATGGAAATTATTGATGAATTAGAGCCAGTTAAACGAGGTGTTTATTCAGGTGCAGTTGGTTATATTTCGTGGTCGGGTAATTTAGATACTGCTATTGCAATTAGAACAGCTGTTATAAAAGACAAAATATTACATATACAAGCAGGTGCAGGTATTGTTTATGATTCGATACCAAGAAATGAATGGGATGAAACAATGAATAAAGGACGCGCTGTTTTTCGCGCTGTTGCTATGGCTGAGGCAGGACTAGAGGGAGAAAGGTCATGAGTGTAAAAGTGGTCATGGTCGATAACTACGACTCTTTTACCTACAACTTAGTCCAGTATTTTGGTGAGTTAGGTGCTGATGTCACAGTAGTGCGTAACGATGAAGTAACAATTGCAGATATTGAAGCATTGTCTCCCGATAAGATTGTTATTTCACCGGGGCCTTGTACGCCAAAAGAAGCAGGTATCTCAGTTGAAGCCATTTTAAAATTTGCAGGGAAACATCCTATTTTAGGTGTTTGTTTAGGGCACCAAAGTATAGGTCATGCCTTTGGTGGTGATATTGTGCATGCTAAAAGCATTATGCATGGTAAAACCTCACTGGTTTATCATCAGGATTTGGGCGTTTTTAAAGGTTTAAATAATCCGTTTATTGCCACACGCTATCACTCATTAGTAATAGACCAGAAAACATTACCCGATTGCTTGGAAATTACAGCATGGACACAAGATGATGCAGGTAATATTGATGAAATTATGGGTGTAAGGCATAAAGAATTGGATATTGAAGGGGTGCAGTTTCATCCTGAATCCATTCTGACTGAACATGGTCATGATCTGTTGCGGAATTTTTTAGAGCGTTAGGCCATGAAAATACAACAAGCACTTAATAAACTACTCGGTCAGCAAGATTTAACATCGGAAGAAATGCGAGATGTTATGCAACTCATCATGACGGGGGGCGCAACAGATGCACAAATTGGTGGCTTTTTAATCGCCCTGCGTTGTAAGGGGGAAAGTGTTGATGAGATTACAGCCGCAGCGAGTGTCATGCGTGAGTTAGCAACTACAGTACCCGTTTCTGGTAAGCATATTATAGATACCTGTGGTACTGGAGGGGATGGTGCTAATACTTTTAATATTTCCACAACCTGTGCTTTTGTAGTTGCAGCAGCAGGAGGGCAAGTTGCCAAACATGGTAATCGTTCTGTTTCTAGTAGTTCAGGGAGTGCAGATGTTTTAGAAGCCGCAGGCGTTAATTTAAATCTGTCGACAGAACAAGTGGTGCAATGCGTTAATGAGATAGGTGTCGGCTTTTTATTTGCCCCCAAGCATCATGGTGCGATGAAACATGCCATAGGCCCTCGCAAAGAAATGGGGGTCAGAACATTATTTAACCTATTAGGTCCTTTATCTAACCCTGCAGAAACTGTTAATCAGTTGATTGGTGTGTTTTCTTCAGACTGGCTAGAACCTTTAGCTCAAGTATTAAAAAGGCTAGGCAGTGAGCATGTGCTTGTCGTTAATGCGGAAGACGGTTTGGATGAAATTAGCATTGCAACTGCATCAAATATTGCTGAGCTAAAAGATGGCGTTGTATCCTCTTATCAAGTAACACCTGAGCAATTTGGTTTACAACGTGCAAGTTTGGATTCATTGGCTGTTGATGATGCCAAATCAAGTCTAGTCATGCTTAAATCCGTATTAAACAACCAATCAGGCGCGGCTAAAGATATTGTGGTTTTAAATGCAGGTGCTGCAATTTATGCAGCCAACCTGACTGATACATTAGAGTCCGGTGTTAAAAAAGCCCTGCAAGTGATTGAAAGTGGTGCGGCGCTAGAAAAATTTAATGCTCTGGTGGCTTATTCTAATCAATAATGTAGGACACCTTTAACTCCCGTATTACGCCTTGCTTCATACGGGCTACGGATTGGATTCTCTTATTTTAATTACTCAACGTTCCATTTTTAACCATGACCGATACCCCTGATATTCTAAAAAAAATCCTCGCTAGAAAAGCTGAAGAAGTGGCGAACCGTAAACAGCGCACACCTGTTGACGTATTAAAAGAAATAGCCAGTGCTGTTGAATCACCCAGAGGTTTTGCAGCGGCATTGCAAAGTAAAGCACAATCAAAAAAACCAGCGATTATTGCTGAAATAAAAAAGGCTTCACCTAGTAAAGGGGTGATTAGAGAAATTTTTAAACCTGTAGAAATTGCTCAAGATTACGCAATGAATGGAGCAACTTGTTTATCTATCCTAACGGATAAAGATTTTTTTCAAGGCTCAGAAGCTTATATGCAGATGGCCCGAGAAAAATGTCCGTTACCCGTGTTAAGAAAGGATTTTATGATTGATCCTTATCAGATTCATGAAACACGAGCCTTAGGCGCAGATTGTATTTTGTTGATTGTTGCGGCTTTAGAAGATGAGCAAATGCATGAGCTTGCAGAGACGGCTACAACATTAGGCTTAGATATTTTGGTAGAAACACATAATGCCGATGAGGTGGAGCGAGCGCTAAAATTAGATACTAAATTGATTGGTATAAATAATCGTGATCTCAGAACCTTTGAAACATCGTTACAAACCACTTTAGATTTAAAACAAGCTATACCTGATGATCGTTTAATCATCACTGAAAGTGGTATTCATACCCAAGAAGATATCCAGTTAATGCTAGATAACGATATTTATACCTTTTTAGTTGGTGAAGCATTTATGCGAGCGGATTATCCAGGGCAAAAGATGCGCGAACTTTTTTCTCTTTAATGTGACGAGGTTTCTATGAATTTTATGGGAGCCTTAATTCATCTAGTCTGAATTTTAATACGTTTTTATTTCCTTATAACAGGAAAGGAAATTCTATTTTTTTAGAAAAATAAGCTATTATGTGAAGCAATAATAATAAAAAATAGCTTGAGTATTACGTGAATTTCATTGACTCTTTCTTCATACCTATAACGGTTATAGATAAAGTATATAATCCGTATCTTGTTGTTTTGTCAGTGGTAATTGCTATTGTTTCATCATTTTCAGCCTTTGGAACATCAGAGCGAATTAGCTCCAGCTCCCACTGGTTGACAAAAAAACTTTGGGTGCTGTTTGGTGCAATATCACTGGGCATTGGTATATGGGCAATGCATTTTATTGGTTCATTAGCTTTACAACTCCCTATTCCTGTTTCATATAACCTTAATATAACTATACTCTCGGTCATTCCGGCTATTATTGGGGTCAGGTATTGGATTAATGCACCATATGGGCATGGCTGCTATGGAGCTAAATGCCAAGTTGGTTTATTTAAAACGCTTACCTTTTGATCAGTTAAAAATTGATCAGTCTTTTGTTCGTGGTCTGGCAAATAACTCAACTGATGCGGCAATTGTTAAAGCAATTATAGCCATGGCAAAAAGTATGGATTTGAAGCTGATTGCAGAGGGTGTTGAAACAGAGCAACAATTAGCGTCTTTATCTAGTTTTGGCTGTCATTAT
>WTAG01000732.1 GCA_013139755.1 Methylomarinum sp.
CGGATGGTGAACCTGGTGCTAAAAGCATTTGGATCGGTTTTCAACGGATTCAAGATTGCGTATATGGTATTCAAATGGCTCACAAGCTAGAAGGTCTGGGTTAAATAGATGTGTGTAAGGAGATGGGGAAGAGGAGGGAATGATCAGTGTCATATTCAAGTCTCTATCTGTTGTACATATATCCAATTATTGTAATGGATTATAAATTGCTTTATAATATTCGGCTGTTCAATATTCGTTGAATGTCTGTATGTGGAGAGCTGGCCGAGCGGTCGAAGGCGCACGCCTGGAAAGTGTGTATACGGCAACGTATCAAGGGTTCGAATCCCTTGCTCTCCGCCATTTTTTCTTTTTAAATTAATGGTTTAGGTTGTTTGTTTGCGTTGCCAGTTCGTCGCTTTTTACTTCTTCAATCTTATCATCATAAAATTTTAATGCAGCATCGGCAATGTTAACCATTGGTGGAGCATTTTTAGCTGACCTTTAAGAAACAGCGGTTGATTGTTAAATTCGTAAACTTATAATCAATGCTCAGGGCGCATCATATTTTTATATAACTATAACAACTGTCAAATTAGTCTTCAGTTAGATCTTACCTGTATTAGAAAAAATCCAGATAGTTGTTTTAACAAAGCTTTTTTATGAACACTATAAATAATTCTGTGTAACTGCCGAGATTTTAAAGTTAGTCTTTTGAGCGGTATTCAAATTTAATCATAAGCAGTGTGGCTAGAATATAGAAGAATAGTAAGGTACCTTTTTAAGCTTACAAAAACATCTTTAGCAACTATAGTCGGACGTTAGACACTATTGTATTTATAGCAGAATAACAAAACCGTATGGAACACGAGAACCTAACCCCAGAGCAGCAAGCAAGAGAACAGATAGATAAACAGCTTATTCAAGTAGGTTGGGTAATTCAAGATAAAAAACGTCTTAATTTATATGAATCATTGGGTGTCGCAGTCAGAGAGATGGATACAGACACTGGCCCAGCCGATTACATGCTATTTATAGATGGAAAAGCCTGCGGTATTATTGAAGCAAAACGAGAGGGTACCAATCTAGGGCAAGTCGCAGAACAATCAGGGCGATATGCCACCTCACAAACTAAAAACATTCGTCGTTGGGTAGGGGATGATGAACCTTTACCTTTTTTATATGAAGCGACTAATGTAGAAATTTATTTTAGAGATGAACGAGACCCAAAACCTCGCAGTCGTACTATGTTTCACTTCCATCAACCAGAAACCTGCCATCGCTGGTTAAAAGAAGAAACTACCTTTAGAGCTAGACTGCAACAAATCCCCGAACTTAATACAGAAGGCTTACGAGACTGCCAAATAGAAGCAGTTACAGGCAAAGAACCTTGCTGACTTTAAATATTTACATAGAAAAGCCATGCGCGTTATTGTTTATAAAGGTAATAGTCGCATAGAAACCATTAGGGAGCAGGAGGGTTCAAAAGGTTATGCTTGTGGTTTTGAAGGCTTGATAGGGTATATTAATAATTTACTGCCTCGTAATGAAGTTATTACTGAAGTATTTAGAAAATAATTGCCAATGTATCCTGAATTAGCTGTACGAGAACTAGTGGCCAATGCATTGATTCATCAGGATTTGTTGTTGAGAGGGACAGGACCAATGGTTGAAATATTTTCTGACCGAATGGAGGTTACTAACCCTGGTGTTCCACTGGTAGATACTGACCGTTTTCTTGATAGCCCACCTAAATCAAGAAATGAATCTATTGCATCAATGATGAGACGAATTGGAATTTGCGAGGAAAGAGGTTCGGGTATTGATAAGGTAGTTTTTCAGACAGAGCTATTTCACCTTCCTGCACCACTCTTTGAGATTGAAAAGGAGCATACTCGAGCTGTTTTATTTGCATATAAAGAGTTTAAGAAAATGAAAAAAGAAGACAAGGTTTGGGCGTGTTACCTGCATTGTTGTCTTAAGTATGTAAATAGAGAAGATATGAATAATACATCTTTGAGAGAACGGTTTGGCATTGAAGAAAAAGATAGCCCTGTGGTGTCGAGAATAATTAAACAAACAGTAGACGCTGGTTTTATTAAATTATATGACCCTAAGGCAAATCGTAAAACGTGGCGTTATGTGCCCAACTGGGCATAAGTAAATTTTCATTTGCAGTTCATTTGCATATTTATGGATTTGAAAAAGATAATTAAATTAAAAGTAATATAAAACAGATGTTTAATCTATTAATTTATTAGAGCTTCATTTGTAAAATTACCAATAATTAGAAAAATAATGATGAATCGACAACAAGCATTAAAGATCTTGACTCAGTTAAAACCAGAACTAGCAAAACGCTTTGGCATAACTCGTTTAGCTTTATTTGGCTCAACAGTACGAAATGAAGCCAGAAAAGACAGTGATATAGATATTATTGTCTCTTTCGATGGACCTGCAACCTCTAAACAATATTTTGGTGTGCAGTTTCTATTGGAAGATGAGTTAGGGCGGTCGATTGATTTAGTCACGGAAAAGGCTTTGCGTCCTGAGTTAAAAACCTTTATCGAAAATGAGGCTATTAATGTCTGAACGTGAATGGCATTTTTATGTGCAAGATATGCTCGGCTTTGCTGAGAATGTAATGACATATTCTGACGGCTTGACTCTAGAAGCGTTTGAATCTACAGGCTTGAATTACGATGCGACAGTACGTAATTTAGAATTGATCGGTGAGGCGGCTACTCATATTCCAGCAGAAATACGAGAACAACACGCTCAGTACCTTGGCGACAACACTCGCAACTCGCAATAGATTGATTCATGGTTATTTAGGCATAGATAACGATATTTTGTGGAGTATTATTCAGGATGATATTCCCTCAATAATCAGAGAGCTACAACAAATTAGCAGAATTAATAAAGAGCTAAAGGTCAACTAGGTATATACTTTACCTTTATACATTAAAAAAAGGGGGAGAGATGTTGCAAGGTTCGGTTTTTGTAAATAATAAAACACAAGCAATACGGCTGCCTGTTGAAGCAAGGTTTGATGATAGTGTTAAGCGGGTGATGATTCGTAAAGTAGGTAAAGAGCGTATTTTAAGCCCGATTGAAAATACTTGGGATAGTTTCTTTTTAAGTGAAGATAGAGTCAGTGATGATTTTTTACCAGAAAGAGCAGAGCAGACTGAATCAATCCGTGAGGCATTTTAATGCTGAAATACATGTTGGATACCAATATTGTTATTTATGTTATTAAGCGCCGTCCATTAGAAGTGTTAGGCACTTTTAATCAACATGCAGGCCAAATGTGTATTTCTAGTATCACGCTTTCTGAGTTATTGCATGGTGTAGAAAAAAGTGCTCAACCTGATCATAATTTACGCCAAGTTGAAAGTTTTGTATCGCGTTTAGATGTATTAGATTAC
>WTAG01000460.1 GCA_013139755.1 Methylomarinum sp.
TTAGGGTTAGCATTAATTTCTGATTTTTCTATAAATTTAAAACCTGCATTTTCTGCTAAAGCAATCACATATGCTTCTGTTACATAGCCGGATTTTGCTTTTGGGTCTTGTGTGCTTTCTGCCAAGGCGCGGTGTTCAACGATGCCTAATATACCCCCCGACTTTAATGCATCGTACATTGCTTTAAACACGCTTTCAGTCTGCTCATTCTTCATCCAGTTATGGATGTTACGAAAGGTCAGAACTCTATCTGCTGATGCTTTAGGGGCGATTGTTAAGGTATTAGGCGGTTGTAAGGCAGTGATAGTGACTTGTTCATAAAACTCAGGTTGAGCTGTCATTTTTTTGATAAATGATTGTAAACTCTTGCTGAAATAAGGAATCTCGCTGTCGGCAGAGAAATGTGCCGCATAGAGTTTGCCATTATCTTTAAGGTAAGGCGCCAGAATTTCTGTATACCAGGCTTTCCCGCCAGGCCATATCTCGACAACCGTCAGCTTGGGTTTAAGCTCAAAAAAGTCTAAGGTTTCTTTAGGGTGCCGATATTGGTCGCGACTTTTATGTTGTGCCGAACGCTGATTGCCATCAATCACCTGTTGCAATAAGCTGTTTTCCGTTGCATGCAGGCTGGCTGACGAACATAAAAATAAACTGGCAAGTAGTAAATGCTTCATTTGATACACCTATGTGTTTGATTGAGGAGTATTCCATTGTTGCAATAGACTTAAAATAGCTAATACGACAAAGGCAACTAAAGTCCAACCGGGGATACTGATACCTAAAAATGTCCATAAGATGTCAGCGCATTCGCCGGTGCCATTAAGCATTAATTTAATGGTGTCCAGCAAGGGAAAGTTTTCAAAAACATATTCTAATCCAGGCCCACATTCTGGTACATCCTCTGGTGGAAGGTTTTGTATCCAGACATGACGAGTAGATATGCCAGCACCGAATAACGCAGTAATGAAACCTATAATAGAATAAATCTTTAAGCTACATGTTTTAGGGTTGTGTATGGCAGCCATTAGAAAAACTAGCCCAGTAACAAGTATTGCGATACGTTGAGATATACATAATGGACAAGGTTCTAATTCTTCAACAAATTGAAAGTAAGCCCCAGTCGCTAGCATTAAAAAACAACTGACAAAGCCTATAAAAAACCAGATTCTAGGCGTGAATTTTATTAAATCAAACATGTGCAACCTCTTTTTTAAATGCTTTAATTTCCCGTGATGAACCGAGCACTACTATTATATCGTCGGCATCCAGTTTATGATCTTTCTCACCGATAGCAAAATGCAATTCTTCGCCGAGTTCTTTATCAATAACACCGATCAATACTAAATTATACTGTTCTGTGAGAGTAAGTTCACTGGTGTAGGTGTTTTCTAATGAACTGTTTTTAGGAATAACAACCTCTGCAACATGTAAATCATGTCTGCCAAAAACAGTGTGCTGAATAATGTTGGTAATATCGGGCTTTTTAATGAGTTGGTGTATTCTTTGGCCGCTAATTTGATAGGGGTCGATGATTTTATTGGCGCCTGCGGCAATGAGTTTTTCCGATGAATGGGGAGCCTCAACAATAGCGATAATGTTTAAATTCTTATCAATCGCACGTGCGGAAAGGGTTAAAAAAACATTGGCAGAATCTTCTGGAAGGAAGCAGAAGATGGTGTCTATGTCTTCACCTATGCCTATAGATCTAAGGTTATCATCACTTCTAAAGTCAACAGAGATCACTTTAAAGCCATTTTCTTCTGCTAATAAAACCAGTGATGGGTCAGTTTCCACTACCTCAATATCATATAAATCTTGGTCGAGTCTTGCGATAGCTTCGAAAGACAAACGGTTATATCCAAATACAACAATTTTTCTCATTATTTTATACTCGTACCAAATTTACTTTTTACCACTTGGTCCTGAAAATGTTCAATCGAATATTCTCTCCCTAATATAACTAGCATATCTTGTGCTTGTAATTCAAAATGCTTTACTGGGTTAAAGTAAAAATGCTGATTATGTACTTTATAGCGGTTACGGTGTTTTCGGTGTTTTTGATTGGTGCTGATAACACCAATTAAGGTGAGTTTTCTATGCTTTAGGCCAATATCACCAATTTGCAGGTTTTCTAAAAAAGAACCTGTGGGGACCTCAATGGTGTCCATTATGATTTGCTTTTGTTCTTGTAAAATGCCCAGTATCGCTTCAAAGGCAACCGGTTGACCTACATATTCTGCTGCAAGTAATCCTGCTATTTCAAAGGGTTGAATAACGCTGTTTGCGCCTGCTTGATAAAGCTTATTAACATTGTCTTGTCTATTAGAGCGGGAGATGATGTTAATCTCTGGGTTAAGGTAACGACTGGTTAAGGTAATGTAAACATTAACAATATCATCCCCTGTCGTACATAAAACAGCCGTTGCGCCTTGGTTGATGCCGGCATTTAGTAATATGTTGTTTGTACTAGCATCATCTTGAATAGCTAAATAGTGTTTTTGTTTGGCAAGAAAGATATTTTGTTCGTCTTTATCAATCACAATAAAAGCTTGTTTGTCTTTTTCTAACTGTTTTGCAATTTCCTGGCCGACTCTACCAAAGCCGCAGATGATGATGAAGTTTTTAAAGCGACTTAACTCTGCATAGGTTCTGTTTTCGCGCAGGGTATGCATTTTGTCATTAAATGCCGCAACTATAATTGAGGTGAAGAATGATAACACCCCAAGGCCCGTAAGAATAAGGGTAACTGTAACCAATCGTCCGCCGATGGTTTGAGGCGTTATATCACCATAACCTACGGTTGAAATAGTAACAATTGACCAATAGAAGGCATCATATAAATGTCGGATATTACCGCCACTGGAGGTATTTTCAAATAAATAAATGGCAATACTGGCAATGAATACCAAAAATCCCATAAAAATAGCAAGTGTGATTAGCTCAAAGCGTTTACTGGATAAAACATCGGAAAAGACTTTAATGCTATTGGAATAACGAAATAACTTAAATAAACGAAAAATAAGCAGTATTCGTAGAATTCTTAACGGGCGATAGCTAGGTAATATAGCCAGTAAATCAATAATGGCAAAAAGTGAAAACATGTATTTCAGTTTTTCACAGATAACTAGCCTGAGAGTCTTGAGTAAACTGAAGGGCGTGTCTAAATAGCGTGATTTTTCATATTCTTTGATAATAATAAGATGGGAATCTGAATATAACCAGGCTCTGAGTAGATATTCAGTAATAAAGATAACGACCACACCTTGCTCAAAAAATTCTCCCCATTGGTTGAGCGAGTGTTCAACACTATAAACAAGGAAAAAGACGCTGAGCATGACCAAGCAAATCATAAAAATATCAAAATATGATTTTAATTGGCTTTGAGGATTTTCTATTAGATTGTAAAAAAACAGTTTAGTCCGCTTGTAACGGACAGATGTTTTTAACAAATAGGCTAAATAGATGGTTGATCTTGCAAGCATCAGGATTGTTTTTTAAATTTAATGACTTTATTGACTGGGTTTAGGTTGATCTCATCAATCACACTATTTGGATTTGAATTGAGTATGTAATTGACTGTTTCTGCAATATCTTCGGGTAATAGGCCGTGTGTTTCATCGTCCCCTGGCTGAAAAGATAAGGAATCAAAAAAATCAGTTTTAACCATGCCCGGGTTAATTAAGGAAACGCGAACACTACTTGTACCGCATTCATCTCGTAATGCTTGGGTAAACCCTCGCAGTGCAAATTTGCTGGCACAGTAGATAGAACCTTTTCGGCTACCTTGTAATGCCGCTTCTGAGCCAATATAGATTAAATTGCTGTGAGCTTTTCTTTTTAAGCCGGGTAACAAGGCGCGAGTGATGAATGCCGGGCTGGTAAAATTAACGGTCATCATCGTTTCAATTTGAGAAAAAGAAAATTGCTCCAATGAGCCAAATTGCCCATAGCCTGCTGAAAAAATAACACCGTCTAAAGCTGGGTATGTTTTTTCTAAGTCTTTTAATTTAGGTTTAAGTTGATTTAATTGAGTATAGTCGATTTCTATAAAGTGAAAGTTTTCATGACTGACTTTAAATTGGCTGCAATCACGGGAGGTTCCAATAATGGTATGACCTTGTTGTAATAGCTGTTTTGCAATGGCTCTGCCAATGCCCGAGCTGGCACCCGTGACCAGTAGGGTTCTTTTTAAAGTGTGCATGGAAAGAATTTGGACTCAGGAATGTAAGTTAACAACAGTTCACTACAATACTGCATCATTTCTTGTTCTAATTCGGCTTTATACGAAGTCATTTTCTGTGAGGTTTCCATAGGGCTGGAAAATAAGACTTCTTCAGGATAAAGCTTGTGAATCTTCTTGAAAAACTTTTCAGGTAAACGAAATACCCCCAGACTGACAGAGTGTAATGACTCAAGTTTTATACGAGAAAACACTTGTTCAAATAAATCTTTGTACTGTTGTTGATAATCGGTTTGATAAATTAACGGGTCAAAACGTAAGCCAAGTTGCCAGCCTTGTTGTTGTAATTTACACATGGCATCCAGTCGTTTAGCGAGTGTTGGTGCTTTATCTTCAACTTTCTGAGCAATTTCATCGGGCGACAGGCTAAATGCGACAATACAACGTGGGTCGGGTGTTCGGTTAAGCAGACCTCTAATCTGGGTGCTTTTAGTTCTTAATTCTAGCCAGGCATTGGGCAGTTTGGCGAAAAAAGGTAAAAAATGTGCGGTAAATTGGGTGACAGGTTCTAACGCTAAGCTATCGCAATCATAGCCTGAGAAAAAATGTACCTGATCATCGGGGTTATCTTGGCAAATCTGACGAATGTCTTGTTGGTAATCTTCAAAATTAACAAATAAAACATAATTGGCGGATTGATACATGCCTTGTAAAAAGCAATAACGGCAGTCATACAGGCAATTAAGCATGTGTGAAAAATAATAGTTTTTTTCCGAACCTATACCGTAACCTGAAGGCGCGGGAAGAGCGAAGCTTTTATATTTTTCTGCCAGTATTAATGCGGGGTTCTGTTTTTGTAAGCGAAAATTCTGTGCTTTAGGGTTAAATACTTCGCCATAGCGCTCACAAATTATTTTCCTTGCTTGAGGAAATCGGTCACATATCGCCAGGGTACGCTCGTGTTGACGAACACTTTCTTCAATATAAAGCGTATTGATCATGAACGGTTCAAGTTGACTTTTAATATTCCAACGAGAGAATCAATCTCTTGTTTAATAGAGGCTATTAATGGCTTAATTTCCGAAAGTTGATTGTTTTGGATTAATAACTCAGCATTTTGTAATAATGCAGTGGCTTTTTCTGCACCAAGAGACGAACAAACACCTTTTAAAGTATGTAATTCACGTCCTAGTAACGTCCAATCTTGATTGGTAAGTGCATCAGCAATGTTATTAAGGTAACTAGGGCATTCCTCAATAAACATGGACGTCATCATTTCCATAATTTCAATGTCGTCATCAAGGCGCTTTAATGCAGCTTCCCAATTACATGTTTGTGCCAAAGTGTCTCCCTCGTATATGAATATTTGTATAAGATAAATTTAACATATATTTAATATAGGTAAGTAGGAATTTACCTATAGCCTAAATAAACAGTAGAATAGAGACATTTAAACTTATTGAGTCTCTTTATTCTAATGAATACAAAAAAGATTGGTTTTATCGGTGGCGGAAATATGGCGACAAGTCTGATTAATGGACTTATTGCCAGTGGACATCAGCCTAATCAATTATGGGTGTCAGATGCTAATCAAGAGACTTTACAGTCTTTAGCAGCAACATTGAATGTTAATGTAAATCATAATAATAATGATTTGGTTAATGAGGTTGATGTTGTGGTCTTAGCCGTTAAACCCCAAGTTTTACGTGGCGTTGCCGAACAAATCGCTGACACCCTAAGAGGTAGAGATGTCTTGGTCGTCTCAATTGCAGCGGGTATTTCACAAGAAAGTCTTTCTGAATGGTTAGGCAACAACATGGCAATTGTACGCTGTATGCCAAATACACCGGCATTAGTACGTACAGGTGCAACAGGATTACATGCTAACAGTCGGGTAAGTGCTGAACAAAAAGACTTAGCCGAAAATATTTTGCGTTCAGTCGGTATTGCTTTATGGGTAGATCATGAGAGTGAACTAGATGCTGTTACTGCGGTTTCTGGCAGTGGACCGGCATATTATTTTTTACTGATGGAAGCGATGGAGCAGACCGCTTTGGAATTAGGCTTAAGTGAACAAACGGCTAGGCTATTAATTCAACAAACGGCCTTAGGTGCCGCTAAAATAGCTTTGGAATCTCATGAAACGCCGAGCGAGTTACGTCAAAGAGTGACATCACCGGGTGGAACAACACAGCAAGCGATAAAAACCTTTGAAGAGGGTGGTTTTTCTCAACTGGTTTCTAAAGCATTACATGCGGCAAGGGATCGATCGGTAGAGATGTCTAAAGAATTAGGAGAGAAGTGATGGGTACAAGTTATATGACAGATCCGCTAATATTTTTAATTGATACAGTCTTTTCATTGTATATATTAGCGGTTGTTTTACGGTTTTTGTTTCAATGGACGCGCGCAGATTTTTATAATCCAATTTCACAATTTATGGTGAAAATAACGCATCCCCCTTTAAAGTTATTACGCCGGTTTGTACCTGCTATTGGGAAAATTGATACCTCATCTATGGTGTTGGCACTTGCGTTACAAATGGTTTCAGATATTTCCATTTTAATGTTAAAAGGTGTGATGGTTAGTATTGCCGGCTTAGTTGTTTTATCATTCACTCAATTAATAAGTTTAATTATTAATGTATTTATTTTTGCGGTGTTTGCCAGAGCAATATTGAGTTGGTTTGATCCGGGAAATTACAATTCAGCGAGTTCTCTGTTACAAAGCCTAACAGAACCATTGTTAAGTGTATGTCGTAAAGTGATACCTGATTTAGGAGGGATTGATTTATCACCTTTAGCCGCCTTGGTGGTATTACAGTTAGCAAAAATGATGATCCTGCCTCCTTTGCAGCAGCTTGCTAGTTTAATAGGTTAACAGGAACTTCTCTTTAGTAAGAGGTGTTTAATATGAATTTAAAAGCTTAGTCGATTATGGATATAGTACGATTTAAAAAATACAGTATTTTAATGACTTTAGTTTTGGGGTTGATTAGTCAGTCTGTATTTGCAAAAAAGATGTATCGCTGGGTTGATGATAATGGAAATATTTTTTATTCGGATCAGGTACCACCAGATCAGGTGAAACATCGACGAGAGTCTTTAAATGAAAATGCACGGGTTGTTGATGTGCTTGAGAAAGAAAAAACAAAATCACAGCGTGAATTGGAAAAACGTTTGATTATTTTGCGAAAACAACAAGAACAAATTATAAAGAAGCAGAAGTCGCATGATAAAGTTTTGTTGAGTACTTTCCGCAATCTTCATGATATGAATGTGACATTAAAAGGCAAAATTCTTTCCCTGGATGGGCAGCGTAAGGTGGTGCAAGGCAATGTTGAACGATTAGTGCAGCAATTGCAGCAACAACAAAAAAAGGCCGCCCAACATGAACGTGATGGGCGTAAAGTACCTAAAAAACTATTGACAGAAATATCATCCAGTAAGAAGCAAATTGAACAGGCTTATATTGATATTGCTCATCAGTTTGAAAAAAAGAAAATAGAAGTGGAAAAGTTTGAGGCCGATATTGCTAGATTTAGCTTTTTAACGCAATCGACGACTGAAAGTAAGGTGCTTAGCCGCAAAACAGCAGAAAAAAAGGCTGAGAATGAATTGGGCTTATTTATTTGTGAGTCTATTGGGCAATGCGAAAAAGCATGGGAAGTAGCTCAGCGCTTTGTTCTGGTTTATTCATCCACTGGAATAGATATTAAAACAGATAGATTAATTATGAGTGTGGCGCCTTATAAAGACACTGACTTAAGCCTGTCTATATCAAAAATGGATACGGATGAAAATAAACAGCAGTTATTTCTTGATATCCGTTGTCGTCAATCTTCTTTAGGTGATGAATTATGCCGTGGGCCTAAAGCTAAAAAGGTGAGGCAATCATTTAATCGTTATATTAAAGATGCTTTAATTGAAACGGAAATGTAGGTTGGGTTAAGTTTGTCGTAGCCTTGATGTAACAAAGTGGAATCAAGGTTATTCGAGTCCTTGATTCCGCATTGCTGCATTAAGGGGCTACCCTACAACAATAGTTCATCAAACCTAAAGTGGTTGGCCACTAGGGTTTTATCGTCCGAGTACCTTCGCAATCGAATGCTCCCACAAGTTTAAAGACTTAACGATAGGTTTACTACAGCTATCGTAGCCTTTATATTCAATACCTTTAAACACATCATCACGCAACCAGGCATAAGCATTGGGAGTGCTCTGTTTTAAACGTTCAGGAATTAAAATATATTGAGCGACCAGTTCAGCTAGTTTTTCCTGCGTTTGTCCGTCATATCGACCATCATTGACTTCCCATAAGTATTCAAACGCCTCAAACCATTTTGAGGGCCACAGGGCTAATTTAGCGTCGTTTATTAATTTGACAGTTTTATTATCATTAGAGATTTTTCGATAGCGATAGAAAAAATATAAAGCATCATCACCATTCCAAAAGTGAAAATTATCAATGGTATGCGCTATTTCATGAACAATAATTGGAATACGGAAATCGACCAGATATTTTAAATCTATATCCCTATAAAGTTTGTCATCTTTGGCTTTATCAAAGGCTTTAACGGTAAAAATAATCAGGTTTTGGCCATTATAAACTTGGGCAACCACTTGGCTTTGGAAACCAACACCGGGGACAAAGGTAAGTGGGTGGGTATCATCGCCCCAAATACTAGTGGCAAAATCTTCAGGAAATGCGTCTTGAATCAATTCTTGCATAACACTATTCATGTCTTTAATGACCTGATCAAGCTCTCGAATAGGTTTTGCCTTGCTAATGTTCTTTCGCATAAACGTAGGGATTTTACGAAGGGCTTTTTCAAAAACGCGTAAATGGTCTTTATTAAAGCGACGTGCCTTATAGTTTTCACCATGTTTGATAATGGTTTTTGTGTCATAAAAAAGAGCCAGCGCTCTTAAGGCAGCCTCTTTATTATCCCAATAGCTTTCTAATAGACACAGGTCGCTAGAGACAGCCTCTTTGCAATCTTCTTTATAGTCCTGTAGGTCTTCTAAATGCTCGGTATTACTATGGTCTGTCAGTACAGATACAGCCAGTTTTCGCAATTCAACAGGGTTCGCTTGCTCGTAGAAAGCAATCGTTTTAATTAACTCCGGAACAGAAAGAAAGCCATGGTTGCTGGTAGTGCAGAGCAGGGCGTTATCAGTTGATAAAGGGAAAAACTTGTTTTGGAAAAGAGCAGTGTTAAATGCAGCGTTAACAGCTGAGAATGGTGTGGAAATTAATAATAAAAAAACGACAGGGTAAATAGACATGAAATAATTAGGGCGGTTGTATGTCAGTGTGGAGCGGACTGAAGTCTGCTCTACAGTAATAATAACACTACCATTCCCCAATGTTTTCCATTGAAGCCCAGGGCTCTTGTTTGTCTAAAGGATCACCTTTTTGTAGTAGCTCTATCGAAATATTGTCGGGTGAACGTAAAAATGCCATATAGCCATCACGGGGCGGTCTATTGATAACGATCCCCGCATCCATTAAATTTTGGCAGAATTGATAAATATCATCAACTTCATAAGCAAGGTGACCAAAATTTCGTCCGCCTTCGTAAGATTCAGTATCCCAGTTATAGGTCAACTCAAGTGTTGGCGCTTCAATCGTCGTTGCTTGATCTTTATCTAGCGGAGCCGCTAAATAGACCAAAGTAAAACGGCCTGCTTCACTTTCTATGCGATTAACTTCAAATAAGCCAAGTCTATCACAATAAAATTCTAGGGATTTTTCCAGGTTATTAACCCGTACCATGGTATGTAAATAACGCATAAGCTTTATAAATCGAATTAAATAACAAAAACAGTTATATTATGGCTGAAAAATGAATAATATGACTTAATTTTTATAATGGAGAATAACAATAATGACTGATTACCCAGAGAAAACCTGTGAAATAGATCGCCTGGTGCGCCACCCAAAATTAGTTGAAGCCGCATTGAGTGGTAAGAAAACACAGCAACGTCGAGATGGTGTGTATGCTTACCCTGGGGAAACATTTGAGCTTGAAGGCGTGACATTTACGGTCACTTCTTTAGAACGTCAAAGATTAGGTGATATGACGGATGCGGATGCAAATGCAGAGGGTTATCCTAGTCTTGAAATGTATAAAGGTTTAATCTTAAGAATGCACGCTGGGATGACTTGGGAAGAAGATGACTTGGTGTGGGTACATAGTTTTAAGCGCGTTGATGCATAAGGTTTATCCGTAGTTGGATAAAGGTTTCTAATAGGCTGTACGTAATTTACTAATAGCTATAATATAAAGATAAGAAATCAGGCGCGCCACCGCGCGCCTTTATGATAGATTTTGGGACTCCACTCCATATCACAAAAATCGATTCGTCACTCGGCGAATCATTAGACTCGGCCGTCCTGCGTCCACCTCGACTACGCACAAAAGTCTCTACGGGAAACAATTTTAACCGCTTTAGTGCTAACGCGCTAAGATTGGTAAATTGCCCTTCGCCTACCGCGGACTATCAATCCATTCGGGATTGACAGCGTATGAAACTTTCATCATACGAGCTGTTTATTTTTATATCGGTTTTAGTCTTCTCTTGAAAGTTTACCTTTCAGCATTTTATTCACTTCACCATGGTTTGCTTTGCCTTGGGTTTCTTTCATCACTTGACCTACAAAAAAGCCAAAGACTTTATCTTTGCCGCTTAAATATTGTTCTACTTGATTGGGATTGTCGGCAATAATTTTATCAATAATGACTTCAATAGCACCGCTATCAGTAATTTGCTTTAAACCTTGTTGATCAATGATTTCATCAGCACTCGCATCACTTTCCCATAAGGCATCAAACACTTGTTTGGCGATTTTTCCTGAAATGGTGTTGTCAGCAATACGCTTTAATAATCCGGCCAGACGGTCTGAGCTAATTGGTGACTCTGTGATTTCAAGTCCTGCTTTATTAAGAGCGCCTAGAAAATTGCCTGTAACCCAGTTAGTACATAGTTTGGTTTCACAGGCGGATTGTGTAACGACGGCTTCATAAAAATCAGCAAGCTGGCGTGATGCGGTGAGTGTTGTTGCGGACTCATCGTCTTGTCCATACTGTTCTTTGAAACGCTGTTTTTTAGCCGTAGGTAATTCTGGTAAATCTGCTTTCACTTGCTCGCGTAAAGCGTCTGTAATCTCAACTGGTAATAAGTCAGGATCAGGGAAGTAGCGGTAATCATTGGCTTCTTCTTTGCTACGCATGGAGCGGGTTTCATTTTTATCCGAGTCATACAAACGTGTTTCTTGTACCACTGTGCCGCCGGACTCAATCAGATCAATTTGTCTTTCCACTTCAATATTGATCGCTTTTTCGACAAACCGAAATGAGTTAATGTTTTTTAACTCGGCACGGGTACCATATTCTGCTTGGCCCTTAGGGCGTACAGAGACATTGGCGTCACAGCGGAACGATCCTTCTTGCATATTGCCATCACATACTTCTAAATAACGTACCAATTCGTGAATTTTACGCATATAGGCAACGGCTTCTTTGGCTGAACGCATATCGGGCTCGGAAACGATTTCTAGTAATGGTGTTCCTGCTCGGTTTAAATCAATACCTGTGAGGCCATGAAAATCTTCATGTAATGATTTTCCGGCATCTTCTTCCAGATGAGCACGAGTCACACCAATACGTTTGGTTTCACCTTCTACTTCAATATCTAGGTGACCAAATCCGACAATGGGATGATCCATTTGGCTGATTTGATAGCCTTTAGGTAAATCAGGGTAAAAGTAGTTTTTTCTAGCAAATACCGAATATGGTGCAATTTCCGCTTCAATGGCCATGCCAAATTTAACGGCCATGCGTACTGTTTCCTGGTTTAAGACAGGAAGTACACCTGGAAGTCCTAAGTCGACTGCACAGGCTTGTGTATTTGGCTCAGCACCATAGGCTGTGGATGCAGCAGAAAATATTTTAGATTTTGTTGCCAGCTGGGCGTGAATTTCCAGACCGATGACTGTTTCCCATTCCATCATATTCTCCTTACTCGAAACCTTTCGGTGTTTGTTGATGCCAGTTAGTGACTTGTTGATATTGATGGGCAATATTCAATAAGCGGTCTTCTGTAAAATAATTGCCTATCACTTGTAAGCCTACGGGTTTGTTGTCAACGAAACCAGCAGGAATAGACATTGCTGGTAAACCCGCAAGGTTAATGGCAATGGTGTAAATATCAGCAAGATACATTTCAATAGGGTCACCGGTCTTTTCACCCTGGGTAAATGCGGTTGAAGGTGAAACAGGCCCCATGAGTACGTCAACCTCAGATAATGCCTTGTTAAAATCGTCGGAAATTAAACGGCGAACTTTCTGTGCCTTAATATAATAAGCATCATAATAGCCAGCTGATAAAGCATAAGTGCCCATTAAAATACGACGCTTAACTTCATCACCGAAGGCTTCGCCACGTGAGCGCGTGTATAAGTCCTCAAGGTTTGCTGGGTTGTCGCAACGATAACCAAAACGTACACCATCAAAGCGCGATAAATTTGCCGAGCATTCTGCCGATGCAATCACGTAGTAGGCAGGTATTGCCAGTTTCATGTTAGGTAGGGAGACTTCTTTTATTTCTGCGCCCATTTTACGATATTCATTGACCGCTGTTTCAATGGTGGCAGCAATATCGCTGTTTAAGTCGTCACTGAAGAATTCTTTAGGTAAGCCTATTTTTAGGCCTTCAAGACTGTTATTTAGTCCCGCAGAATAATTAGGTACAGCACGATCTACACTGGTGGAGTCTTTTTTATCAAAGCCTGCCATGGTTTGTAATAAAATCGCGGCATCTTCTGCTGATCTAGCCATAGGCCCGCCTTGGTCTAGACTGGATGCAAAAGCAATCATGCCATAACGTGAGACGCGGCCATAAGTTGGTTTTAAGCCGGTAATACCGCATAAAGATGCTGGTTGACGGATTGAACCACCGGTATCTGTACCTGTTACCGCCGGCGATAAACGTGCTGCAACCGCTGCTGCAGAACCACCGGATGAGCCACCCGGTACGGTCGTGGTATCCCAAGGGTTTTGTACTGAACCATAAAAACTGGTTTCATTGGACGAGCCCATGGCGAATTCATCCATATTTAACTTGCCAAGCATTACTGCGCCGGCTGAATTGAAATTCTCAATCACTGAGGCGTTGTAAGGGGCGATAAAGTTATCTAGCATTTTTGAGCCGCAGGTTGTTTTAATGCCTTGGGTACAAAAAATATCTTTTTGAGCAATAGGTATGCCTGTTAAAAGCCCTGGATTGCCAGTGGATAATTGGCTGTCTGCTACTTTGGCTTGTGCCAGCGCATGTTCTTCAGTTACCGTAATAAAGCTGTTGAGTGCTTGGAATTTATTAATGCGATCCAGGTAGCTCTGAGTTAGTTCTACGCTAGAGTATTCGCCCGAACGTAGGTCTTTTGCAAGTTCAGTAATCGTTTTATTATGCATAGTCTTTCCGTTAGTCGATAACTTTAGGGACTAGGTAAAGTCCTGCTTCTGTTTGCGGGGCAAGAGACTGAAAGCTTTCACGTTGATTGGTTTCTGTCGCTTCGTCACTGCGTAACCTTTGCATCTGATCCATTGGGTGTGCCATGGGCTGAACAGTATCTGTATCTGTTTCACCCATTTGGGTCATTAGATCCAGCATGTTAGAGAGGTCATTGGCATAAGCACCAATATCATTTTCATCTATTCCCAGTCTTGCCAAGTGGGCAATTTTTATTACTTCATCAGCCGTTAACGACATTTTTTTAACTCCGAGTATTGCTAATCGATAGCGTAACGCAATATTTTTATTAAGTATTGATGGGGCGTTCAATCGCTAACCCATTCACAATATGATACTTTATATCTTGCTCAAATACCTGTTTGATTGTTAAAGTAACAAGATTTTATACCGTTAAGGATACTGCTAAAGATGTTCAAAAGAATTCGCGGACTTTTTTCTAATGATTTATCTATCGATTTAGGTACGGCTAATACTCTCATCTATATACCCGGTCAAGGGATTGTATTGAATGAGCCATCTGTAGTAGCTATTAAGGAAGACCGAATTAGAGGGGCTAAAACTATAGCTGCAGTGGGCGCTGACGCAAAAATGATGTTAGGACGTACGCCAGGTAACATTACCGCAATTAGACCATTAAAAGATGGGGTAATAGCAGATTTTGCAGTGACAGAACGAATGCTTCGTTACTTTATTGAGAAAGTACATGAATCAAAATTATTACGCCCTAGTCCACGTATTTTAATTTGTGTACCTTGTGGGTCTACTCAAGTTGAACGCCGAGCGATTCGTGAATCTGCGGCAATGGCGGGTGCCAGAGAGGTTTATCTGATTGAAGAACCTATGTCAGCGGCGGTAGGCGCAGGGCTGCCTGTAGATGAAGCGCAAGGCTCTATGGTGCTAGATATTGGTGGCGGAACCTCTGAAGTGGCTGTTATTTCATTAAACGGTATTGTTTATTCAGCCTCGGTAAGAATTGGCGGAGATCGATTTGATGAGGCAATTATTAATTATGTGCGTAGGAATTACGGCACCTTAATTGGTGAAGCGACCGCTGAGAGAATCAAACAAGAGATTGGTACGGCTTACCCTGGAAGCGAGGTTAAAGAAATTCAAATAACTGGGCGCAATTTGGCAGAAGGTGTGCCCCGTAGCTTTTCTTTAAATAGTAATGAGATTTTAGAAGCGTTACAAGAGCCTTTGGCGGGTATTGTGGGTTCAGTAAAAGTGGCATTAGAGCAAACGCCTCCTGAATTGGGTTCCGATGTCGCAAATAGAGGGATTGTGCTAACGGGGGGCGGTGCTTTATTAAAGGATATAGATCGTTTAATTGCAGAAGAAACGGGGTTGCCTGTATATATCGCTGATGACCCGCTGACTTGTGTTGCTAGAGGCGGTGGTATGGTTTTGGAAATGTTGGATGAAAAAGGGCTTTCAGCTTTTTCTTTAGAATAAAGAAATAAATATTGATATTGAAACATTATGGCTGGGCAAATGCCTGGCCACAATGTTTTTAGCGGTAAATTGTGTGTGTGAGGTTTTGTTATAAAACTTTTATTTGCTTCAGGCCCCTCGCTTAGTACGAGGTTACTCATTGTGGTACTGATATCCGTTGTTTTACTTGCGGTGGATCATCGTAGTTCTCGGCTGGATAAAACGCGTTCTATTTTGTCGATTATTGTTTACCCTATTCAATTGGCCGTTAGTTTCCCTGTGGAAATGGCAGAGCAGTTGTATGACTCGGTGATTTTATATTCGGAATTAAAGAAAGAAAATGCACGGCTAAAAGAACAGCAGCTGATTGATAGGGTAAAGTTATTAAAATTTGCTGCACTGGAAAATGAAAATATTCGTTTGCGCGGATTGTTAGAAAGTTCATTTAAACTGGGTGAGCAGGTTTTAGTAGCTGAATTACTTTCTGTTAATCTAGTGCCTTATGAGCATACTGTGGTAGTGAATAAAGGTACTCGATTTGGGGTAAATGCTAGACAGCCTGTTTTAGATGCCAACGGGATTGTTGGGCAGGTTATTCGCTCATTGCCATTGAGCTCTGAAGTCATGCTGATAACAGATCCTAATCACGCTACTCCTGTTCAGGTTAATCGTAATGGTTTAAGAACAATTGCCTTAGGTAGTGGTCAGTTGGGGCGATTAAATTTACCTTTTTTACCTAATAATGCAGATATTTTGCCCGGTGATCTATTGGTTACCTCAGGCTTAGGTGGAACTTTTCCTCAGGGCTACCCTGTGGCTGTTGTTGGTGATTTTATAGTTCAGCCAAATAAACCTTTTGCTAATATTTACGCTACCCCCAAAGCACAGTTAGATAGAATTCGTGAATTGTTGATTGTTTGGAGTGATTCAACTCCTGTGCCCCTAACATTCCCTGAAACAACTGATACCAAAGAAATTCAGTGAGTAAAGACCATATCGCACGCTCGTATTTGTTGACGATTGCACTGGCAATGAGCTTGAATATCTTGCCCTTACCCGAGGCAATAAAAAACTTGAATCCTGATTGGGTTTTATTGGTCTTAATTTATTGGGCATTGGCAATGCCTGAAAGAATCGGCGTTTTTAATGCTTGGTTAATAGGGATTCTTGTTGATGTAATGACAGGAAGATTAATGGGGATGCACGGTCTCACTTATGCATTAGTGAGTTATGCCTGCTTAAAATTGCACAAACGATTACGTCAATATCCTCTTCCGCAACAATCTTTATTTATATTTTTCTGTCTGTTATCGTCTCAAACCATGGTGTTTTGGATAGAGAATATTCAAGATACTACCAAGTTTTCTTTTGTATTCTGGTTGCCCGTATTCATTGGTACATTTGCCTGGCCTTTAGTTGCTTCTGCTCTACGTTTTATTCGAACTTTGGGCGGGGGAGATTAATGGTAAGGTATTACGCAATAAAAGATACATTAGCCGAAAACCGTATTTTTCTAAGTCGAGTTGTCGCTATTTTTGTGTTTATTATTATCCTGACACTAGGCTTAATTGTTCGGCTGGTTTACTTGCAAGTTGCAGGGCATGAGCATTATTCAACGATGGCTAAGTCGAACCGAATCAAGGTGCTGTCTTTGCCGCCAACTCGCGGTATTATTTATGACAGGAAAGGGCGTGTTTTAGCTAATAATTTGCCGACTTATAGCTTAGAGCTAATCCCGGAACAAATTAAAGATCTTGATGAAACCTTGCAACGCTTGCAAGTGCTGCTGGATATTCCTGATGAAAAAATTGAGCAATTTTTGAAGCAGAAAAAAAGAGAGAAGCGTTTTGAAAGTATTCCTTTGTTGTTGCGATTAAGTGATGAAGACGTTGCCAAATTTGCAGTCGTTCGCCCTTTTTACCCCGGAGTTGATGTTCATGCTCGTTTGGTCCGTCACTATCCTTATGATGAGCTCACTTCACATGTTGTAGGTTATGTGGGGCGAATTAATGAGAAAGAGCTAAAAAAATTACCAGTTGCAGAGTACAGGGGAACGCACCATATAGGTAAGGTCGGAATAGAGAAAATGTATGAATCTCATTTGCATGGACAAACCGGTCTGTCTGAAATAGAAACCAATGCTCAGGGTAGAGCGGTTAAAAATGTGGCATCTGAAGACCCGGTGCCGGGTGCTAATTTGTATCTAACATTAGATGTAGACTTGCAGAAAACAGCTTATGAAGCATTAGAAGGAT
>WTAG01000733.1 GCA_013139755.1 Methylomarinum sp.
GATGCTCCAACGGATGCACCGACAGACGCACGAACGGATGCACCGACAGACGCACCAACGGATGCACCGACGGACGCACCGACGGATGCACCGACGGACGCACCGACGGATGCACCGACAGATGCACCGACGGACGCACCAACGGATGCTCCGACAGACGCACCAACGGACGCACCGACAGACGCACCAACAGATGCGCCGACGGACGCGCCAACGGATGCACCGACAGACGCACCGACAGACGCACCGACGGATGCACCAACGGATGCACCGACGGATGCACCGACGGATGCACCGACAGACGCACCGACAGATGCGCCAACGGATGCACCAACAGATGCACCGACAGATGCTCCGACAGACGCACCGACAGATGCTCCGACGGATGCACCAACAGACGCACCGACGGATGCACCGACAGATGCACCAACGGATGCACCAACAGATGCTCCGACAGATGCACCAACGGATGCACCAACAGATGCTCCGACAGATGCACCGACGGATGCTCCGACAGATGCACCGACGGACGCACCAACGGATGCTCCGACGGATGCTCCGACAGATGCACCAACGGATGCACCGACAGATGCTCCGACGGATGCTCCGACAGACGCACCCACGGATGCTCCGACCGTCACCGTTGATTTAGATATCAATAACGATGGAACCGTGATTAGCGTCACCGGCGACTCAAGCAATGCCAACAGTGTCACGGTAGTGATTACCGGAACGGATGGCTCAACATCGGCAGCCTTACCAGCCCAGCTCAGCCCGGATGGTACTTGGAGTGTGGATGTTAGTGGTCTGAATTTTAGTGAAGAAGTCAGCTACACCGCAACCGCGACTGCAACCGATGGGACAACCCCCGTAACCGCTAGCGATACGGATAGCTTTGAGCTCGCACCGACCGTCACCGTTGATTTAGATATCAATAACGATGGAACCGTGATTAGTGTCACCGGCGACTCAAGCAATGCCAGCAGTGTCACGGTAGTGATTACCGGATCTGATGGCTCAACATCGGCAGCCTTACCAGCCCTGCTCAGCCCGGATGGTACTTGGAGTGTGGATGTTAGTGGTCTGGATTTTAGTGAAGAAGTCAGCTACACCGCAACCGCGACTGCAACCGATGGGACAACCCCAGTAACCGCTAACGATACGGATAGCTTTGACTTAATTAATATTAGCTCAGAAACAGCACACGTAAATGAAGCTGCTTTGGATTTATTTCCTAATGATGATAATGATTTATTTCCTGCTGATGTTACGGGGAGTGACCCAACGAGTAGAGCTGAAACAGTAACAGGGCAATTGGATTTTTCAATTACTCAAGGAACGGCTTCTGTAACAGGTATTGTTGCAGGTGACTCTGGTTCGGTTCCTGATGAAAATGTGAGTACCATTATTAATGGGGCTTACGGCTCTATTAAAGTTGAAGCAAATGGAAGTTACACTTATACATTAACTAGCAATACAACTAACCATTCAACTCAGGGTACTGGGTCGGATGGTGTGCAAGATGTGTTTTCCTTTGCGGTAACTGACAGTAACGGCAATGTCGCTACTAGTACGATTAAAATCGATATTATTGATGATGTACCTCAGGCTATTGATAATACTGAGACACTTACTTTTACAGGAACGCTTTTTGATAGCGTAATCGATAATGCACGTAACTTTGGCGACTCAGCTCCTGATGATAGTCTTGGTGCTGATGATGCAAAATTAACAAGTGTTAGTTTTGACGGGGTAACTAAAGAGTTTATCAGTCCTGGGGATATTCTACACTTTGAAACTGATAATGGAGCCTTAGATATTTTGGATGATGGTCGTTATCGTTATGTAAGTTCAAATGATGGTATAGAAACGGATCAGTTTTCGGGTGGCACAGAGGAAAATTGGAGTGGAGTCAATTTATTTGCTTTTAATGGTAGTGAGAGCCATGAAGATGCGAGTGGTCAGCTAGTTCTTAATGGTACTGCAAATATAGGTTATGTTGAGAATTCTGCCGATAAGTCAGGTATTGGTGTAAAAGGTACTGATGCAGGCCAGAAAACAGATGCCATTGATGACGGTGAAACTTTGGTAATGGAGTTAGGGCATTCAACTTCATCCTTAGACCTTACGCTAACCCAATTTAATGCTAGTCAAGGAGAGCAAGCAACTTGGTCTGTGTATGATGAAACTCACACAAAGATTGCTTCAGGTGACTTTACGGGCGCATCTTTTGATTCTAATGGTAAGGGTGCCACGTTAAATATTGACCTGCCTGGAGTATCTGAAACAAAGTACATCGCTATAAGTTACGAATCTAGCTCTAACTCTGGACAAGGGATTATAGTTGCAGGCGTAAGCTATGATTATGCAGCTCAACCAGTAGAAGATACCTTTAATTATCAATTGGTAGATGGCGATGGGGATATTAGCACCGCTGATTTAACTATTTCACAGGTAATTGGTGAGATTAATACTGGTATTCTCACTGACTAATGTAATTGGGTGATAGTTCCAGATTTTTTTAAGAAAATATGAGATAAATATATCAAGTTACCAAAAGGAATAAGATTATGTTTAAAAAGAGAAGTTATATTTTGCTATTAGCTAGCAGTATTTTTGTTAGTGGGAATTTATTAGCGGCTACTTTTCCAGTATTTGAAGGTGATAGTTCAGCTTCTTTTTCCGCTGTTAATGCGACAGTGGGAGTTCAATCTTTGTCGTGGGGGGCGTCAGCTAATCCATTTGGAGGGCAGCAGTCATCACTAACTTATGCTGGCGATAATCCTTTTTCGATTAATAATAGCAACCCATTTAAAATTGGTTCCCTGACATATGATAATACGACGATTATCACTGGAACAGGGATTGGCAGTGCCGATATGACGGTTAATTTAGATTTTTCTAGCCCAATTATAGATTCTTTTGTCTTTAACTATAATTTGCTCATTGCTAATACTACAAATATAGGAAGTTCAAGTTCAAGCGCGGATACGGTAACTATAAATCCTGCAAGTGGATTTAACCCATTCTTAACCACACTTGATGGCATAGATTATTATTTTACTGTACTTGGCTTTGAGTTGACGACTGGTAATTATGTAAATAGTTTTACCCAAGCTGAGGGCTCCAATACCGAAGCTGCTCTATATGCTCGTATAACCGCAGTTAATCCAGTGCCTGAGCCTGCAATATTATGGTTAATGCTAAGCGCATTTAGCGGTTTAATATGGCTTAATGGCAGAAAGAAAGCTTATATTTAAAAATCCTTTCAAATGATAGTAAAAGGCTACTTCGGTAGCCTTTTTTATGGCTGCTATATCTAAGGTTTATTCTATGAAACATATATTTGTCTCTATCGCTAGCTACCGTGATCCAGAATGTCAGTGGACTGTTAAAGACTTATTTGCCAAAGCAAAATATCCTGATCGAGTCTTTGTTGGGGTCTGTTGGCAATTTATAGCTTCTGAGGACCAGGATTGTTTTGTAATTGAAACTCGAGCTGAACAAGTGAGGCGGGTTGATTTTGACGCGTTAGAAAGTAAAGGCGCTTGTTGGGCAAAAGTTCAGGCAATGAGCTTATGGCAGGGAGAGGACTATATTTTAAATATAGATAGTCA
Organism: Methylomarinum sp.; assembly: GCA_013139755.1. Next base: position 3,618 of record WTAG01000733.1, read on the forward strand.
TATGCGTTTTGCTCAGGATTGGGATGAGCAAATGATAGCCATGTTAGACTCATGCCCATCTAAAAAAGCAATTTTATCCACTTACCCAGCGGCCTATACGCCCCCTAATAATTTGAACTCTTGTACGCCTCAGCTGGTTGTTAAAGAGTTTAATGAAAGGTCAAACGTTTTACATTTACGCTCTTATAAAAGAGAATTGTCAGCGCCGAAACGCAATGCTTTTGTTGCCGGTGGCTTTATTTTTGCCGCAGCGGAATTGTTTCAGCAAGTCCCTTGGGATCCTAATATTTATTTTTATGGCGAGGAAATTACCTTTGCATTGCGTGCCTGGAGTCATGGCTGGGATGTTTACACGCCTCATCTTTGTTTGATTTACCATTATTATTCGCGCCAAGAAGCGGTAAAACATTCAAGTGATCACAAGCAGTGGTATGAATTAGCAGAGATGTCGAATAAACGTGTTTGGCATTTGGTGGGTACTGAATTATTTACCGATTTAGACATCGATCCACAATTCCAGCTGGGAACAGTGCGAGATGTAAATTTGTACCAAGTTTTTTCTGGGGTTAATTTTAAAACTCTAGAGATTAGTAGTAAAGCAAGCAATGGTGATGTAACGCTTTAATCTGTGCTGTATTAGATTATCTGCTTGCTTTTAAAGCTAGTAGAAGGATATAAATACTTATAGTTCGTCAATACGGTAAATAATAGGATTTCCTATGTCACTCTCTAAACAACTTCTATTCCTCATCTCAGCCCTATTCTTAATTATTTTCAGCCTCAATTTTGCACTTAGCGTGAATAATATTAAAGGCTATTTGGAGGGGGAAGCAAAGATACATGCTCAAGATACGGCGACTTCTTTGGGTTTGTCATTAAGCTCTTATATGGTGAATGAAACCGATCCCGTTATAGAAACAACCATGAATGCTCTTTTTGATATGGGCTATTATCAGGAAATTAAGCTAGTTAATGTTGAGCGGAAAGCCTTAGTGACCTTAACGAATAAGGCTGAGCTTGAAGGTGTGCCAACTTGGTTTATTGCGCTATTACCTATGCAAACAGCCGCCGCTGAAAGTGAAATTAGTGGGGGTTGGAGTATTGCGGGTGTGGTTTCTGTAACCCTTAATCCGGGTTATGCCTATCTTAAATTGTATGAACAAGTGGTCAGTAGCTTTTATTACTCGTTAATTGCTTTACTACTGTCGATTGCTTTATTGCTGCTAGTGCTACGCATTACTTTTGCACCGTTAACAAAGATTAATTTGATGGCTCTCGAAAT
>WTAG01000604.1 GCA_013139755.1 Methylomarinum sp.
CTGTTTTTAGTACCTCGCTCATCAAAGGTCCATTACTCAAAATGGGCAAATATGGTATTGTTAATTTGCACGGTGGTCTATCACCTCATTACCGAGGAGCAGATTGTACCTTTTGGGCACTCTATAATAAAGAACCCGACCAAGTTGGCTGTACACTACACTTTATTAACGAAGGAATTGATACAGGAAAGTTAATTGCCCATGTATCACCTGAAATAAAAGCAACAGATGATGAGTTAACACTCTTTGGCGTGCCGTTAAAGACAGTGCAGATGCTTATGCTTGTCTAATGGATAAATTTGAACAAAATGAACAACTAGGTCAACATCAAACTGAGATAGGATCTTTATATCAAGTGAAAGACAGAGAGTTACAGCACGAACAAAAACTAGCGCAATTAATAGAAAACGGACTATTAAACAAGGTAAATTTACCTTTAAGAGTTCGTTGGTTTAAAGGAACCTAACATGATACATTATGAATAAAAACTTGTGCGAATAACATATATAACTCAGCAACATCCTTCATAACTATTTTAGAAACACAAAACATAAAACATCACCATTCAAATAAATATGAAACTTGCCGTCGTCATTCCAACACATAACCGCCCTGACTTCTTAAAAGAAACAATAAATAGTTTTATTGAAGAAGGAGAAACAAGTGAATTTGATCTGGATATTGTGATCGTAGATGACGGATCAACTCCACCTGTAGATATTTTTACTCTACAGAAAGAATTTAAACGCGAATTTATATTTCATAGGAATGAAAAATCAGCTGGTTTGGCGTACGCTCGTAACAAGGGCGTTCAATTGACTAATGCCGATATAATTATTCACCTTGATGATGATGACAAACTTAATAATCATGCAATCACTGAAATAAATAACTTTTTTATCGATAACCCAGACATTGGAGTACTCTTACTTGGCGTAAAAGGATTTGGCAGCAGAAAAACACATTTTGAAAATGCCAACAAACAAGGATTAAATAAAATACTTGAAATGTCCCCCCATCAAACAACAGAAAATAATGACATACATTTTACAAGTTCATTATTCCCAGCATTGTTGCAAACTGTTCCTGTATGTTTTCAAAACTATGCAGTAAAAAAATCTACCTGGAATGAAATCACTAATTTAAGATTAAAATCCTATTTTGGTGATTTTGATCAAGCAGAAATAGATCAATATACACGACTTATTACTGGACCTCTAAGAGACTCTGAATGGATAATATATGCATCGCTTATCACTAAAATATCCCTATATCATAATCCCCTCTATCTAGTCCGATGTGAAGGCCAAGGATTTGTATCAAAAATATCAATGCGTGATAAGCAAGTAGAGGCACAAATCAATACCAAAAAACAACTATTCTCAGCCAGTAAGGCCTTAGCCTCTCTTAAAAAATATCATAAACAAATTAAAGAAAGCCTGGAAATCATTTTTTTTGACAATGCTTATTATCAATTGCATACTCAACGTAACAAAAGCCAGGCGCGCCAGTTTTTATTACGTGCATTTGTAATAAACCAACGATTAAAACACTGTACTTTTTTTATTAAGCTACTACTACCACTAAGGTTAATTAAATCTATAAATGACTAATCCATTTAGAATAAAATTATAAACAACCAACCTTACCTAAAAATATTTTCAAAAAGGAAATTAAGTGTTAAACGTATGTAAAAACATCTACAAGTACCGAGAACTCATAAGTGCATTGGTATGGAAAAATATCGTCGTGCGATACAAACAATCTTACTTAGGTCTTTTATGGGCAATCTTAAAGCCACTAATGCTTATGTGTATTTTTACCTTAGTCAAAAGCTTTGTTGGTATTGAAACAGGTGACATACCCTATCCGATACTAACTTTTGCAGCATTACTCCCTTGGATTTTCTTTCAGGAATCCTGTTCAGAAGGAATCAATAGCGTAACTGCTAATACTGCACTAATTAAAAAAATCTATTTTCCACGCGAAGTATTCCCGCTCACCGCAATGGTAACCAAGCTTGTTGAATTAAGCATTAGTTTTATTATTCTTGCCGGACTCATGACCTATTATAAAATGATGCCGACTATTTATGCGCTTTGGGTACCGGCCATTATTCTTTATACCATGCTAATATCGCTAACTATCAGTTTTTTTGGTTCTGCATTAAATGTTTATTACCGTGACGTAGCCCAAGCTTTACCCGTCGCCCTGTCTCTACTAATGTATGGCTCACCCGTTATCTACCCGTTATCTTTAGTTCATAAAAAATTAATTGAAGAACAAGCTGCAGGCATTTGGTCTAACGATCTTTATACCCTATACACACTAAACCCTCTTGCCGGTATTATTGACAGCTTTCAACGTGTTTTGCTCCAAGGAGTACCACCAGATTTTGATGCCATATACCCAGGGCTAATATTCACCTTAGTGATACTTCCCTTTAGTTACCTTTTTTTTAAACGTGCTGAAAACTGGTTTGCCGATGTTATTTAAAAGAACTCGTTATAAACATCACAACCCTCAAGTTAAATACTGATAATAACTATGCCCTTATGCCTATTATAGAAGTTAACCATCTCACTAAAGAATACCAGTTAGGTCACCTAACCAACTTAAAAGAAACTACATTAAATGCCTTAAAACGAATGACCTTTCAAGCAGCACAGGAAAGAAAGCGTTTTAAAGCGCTAGATGACGTCAACTTTCATATTGAAGAAGGGGAAGTTGTAGGTATTATTGGACATAACGGTGCGGGTAAAAGTACACTACTCAAACACCTTGCAAATATCAGTAAGCCCACTAAAGGTGAAGTCATTGTTCGTGGCAGTGTAGCGCCATTAATCGAAGTCGGTGCCGGCGTTAATCCAGAATTAACGGGACGAGAAAATATCTTTTTGAATGCAGCTATTTTAGGTATTCCTAAAAAAATTATTCGACAAAAACTGGATGAAATTATTGATTTTTCTGAATTGGAACAATTTATTGATACACCAGTGAAACGTTATAGTTCAGGAATGCAAGTTAAACTTGGCTTTTCAATTGCCACAACAATGGACGCAGATATTCTAATCGTTGACGAAGTATTAGCAGTTGGAGATTTAGCCTTTCAACGTAAATGCTTTGATAGAATGGAGCATTCGATTAAACAACAAGGTAAAACCGTACTAATAGTCAGTCATAACATTCGACAAATAGAAAGACTATGTAATAGAGTTATTTTACTTAATCAAGGAAGAATTCTTGAAGACGATAAACCAAATCAAGTTTGTAATACTTTCTACCACTTAATGGATAATCAAATCATTAAGCAAAACAGTAAGTCCAATACAAGTCAGTTCAAGAGAGTTGAGTCTAGTAATGAAGTTGAGTTAATTGGAGTAACTATTCTTGACAAAAAA
>WTAG01000458.1 GCA_013139755.1 Methylomarinum sp.
AGTATCATTCTTTCTCAATGCTACTTTCAATCCTTTAATACGATTCGCAGCCTGTTCATAGCTTTCCCCTGGTCTAGCCTGTTTCTCAATCTCTTTCTTGGTTACATACTTAGGCAATCCTGCTGGCACCTTATTTTCTCTAGGCGGCTCTTTCCTGGAAAACATCACCACATCATCTTCCATAGAAATATGGTATTCAGGCAGGTGATTAGTCTCTGTTATTTTCTTAATATTAAATCGCAAAAGTTTCATTTGCGAAGTAACACCCAATTTTTCTTTCAAATTGACCAGGCTTATTTTCCATGCAGCTTGGTTTCCACAATGCTTTCTGGCTAACTCATACAGTCTTCTTTCTGTCGGTTTCCTCAATCTGAAATAATCCTTATCAATAGTCAGAACTGCATCCCCAAGAATTGAGTTATAAAACCAGTCAGATAATTTAACCTCGATAGCAATAGCCTTCCCTTTGGCATCTTCTTTTATGATTCCCCAGCTTTCAATCAGGCCAAATTCTTTAGTTTCTTCGATATCACCTATTTTAATATTAGTCTGGATCAATGTGCCATTAAGCCGCTCTAATCCTTCTTTTAAAAGCTTATATTGAGTGCCACCAAGGCTTTTATTGGTTGAAACAATATAATCATAACTGGTAAATCGTACTGTCTGAGAAATGGCTTCTCCTGAGTTCTTTGCACTCATTAACGCACTGGCCAAATAAAGTAGAATATCTTTATCAAAAATAGTTGCTAACCCTGTGTAGCTAGGTTTTATCTTGATTGTTGTGCCATTACGCTCATATTCAAGCATACGATGATCTGGTTTTTTGGATAAAGAGAAAACAGGATGCTCCATACTAGCGAGATCGTCTTTGAATGAATCAAAGATATCGCAAGTAAAAAAGTCTCGTTGTTTGTGTCTATCAGGAAGTAATGAATCGGCCATTAGTATTGGTATATCAAAAACCATTTGAAGCCTAATAGTACCTTATAACTATTGGTATATCAAAAACTTTCTTAGGGTAAAAGGGCTGTTTTCAGAGTGTTGTAAAAGTCTAACCGTGTTGTAAAAGTCTAACCAAACCTTGTAAAAGTCTAACTCTATGTTGTAAAAGTCTAACCAAACCTTGTAAAAGTCTAACCGTTTTTTTTTGAACGCACCGAATACCAAGGCTTACAGAGCATATTTCAGTCCTGTAACATATATTAACTATCTTTTAACTTATCTAACTGTATGAATTTTATTTTTACAGCTTTTAAAGAGCAAAAGAAAAGGATCATTTTTCTAAGTTTTTATTCACTTTATTTTGCGTCTCCAGCAACTTGTAAACTTCTAACTTACCTTCAAGTTTAGCTACCATTTTTTCAGCATTAGAAGCTGTTTTAGTAGTCGTTTTTAATTCCGCTTTAATTGTTTTTAGTTCATTTGTAGAAGATTCGTATCGAACCCCAACTTTTTCAAGTTCAATAATTCGACTTGATAAGTCAGTTTCTTTAGCTTTAAGCTCTGATTTCAATTGCTCATTCGACTTAACAGAAAGATCCAATGAAGTTTGTAACTTATGAGTTTGCATATCAAGAGACTTGATTTCAGCCTCTTTTGAAGTAACTTCTTTAGCATGACTGCCTTGTAATGCTTGTTTTTCTTCATCAGCTTTCTTGCTTAAACTGTCTAACTTTTCAACTTGGTTTTTTAAATCAATAATTTCTTGTTTTAACTGATCATTATCTTTAGTTAAACCAATATTTTCTTTTTCAGAATTATTCAAAGAATTGATTGTCTCTTTGTGTTTTGTAAATTCATTATCAAATTGGCCTTTCAAAGTAACCAAATCTTCTTCTAACCGCTCTATTTTCATAGACTGAGCTTCAGAAAACTTAAATGCCTCTTCCACTTTTGACTGATTAACTACTTCAGCTTGTTTTAATGCTTCTCTTTGAATATCGAGTTCATTATCTGTAATGTTTTTAGCAACATTCCACATTTTCTTGAGTAGATCATCTCCCTCTTTCAATAATTCTGAAGGAAGATTAACAACTGCAGGTAACGATTCAGCATCAATTGCCTGAGCATCATCTGTTGCATTCCAGCTATTTAAATACTTGGTAATCGTTGTAAGACTACCTCGACCTATTTTTTCTAGTAAATTTAGTGAGGTAGGACGTTCGCCTTGAGCTGCAATTTCAGCACAAGCAACATGCACTTCTTCTTCAGTAAGCCTTATAGCCATATCAGTTATCCAGGTAAAAGTAGATTTAAACTAAGTATAGCACATAATTACATCTTTGTAAGTGTAATTACAGTAATTACATAATTATGATTATTACATAATAACTTATTACCCTTTATTGCACCCTCTTGGGATCATCCAGGATCTATCTGGTTTGTCATGCTTCGCATAATCAGCAACGGGTATCTGTTCTCCAGTGACACGTTCAATTTCATTAACTGTAACCAGGTAACTGTCTAGCTGTTTACGTTTGGCCGTCTGTGAATTCGGAATAATCCAGGCAATCGCTCGTTCATCAGCCCCTACACCTCGAATAATAACTTTCCAAAAGGCATCTGGTGTTTTTACACCATGCGACTTCACAAAATAGTCCTTATCTGAGTTATTTCCCCAAATTACACCACCAATAATAAGAAGCTCATCAATATCTCGATAGCACTCGGTTATTTCTTCAGTTAACAACCATGCTCCTTTATTCATATTTGCCGCCTGTGGCAAGATATTTGTCATCGTATTTGATCCTTTGATTGCTGTCTTAGAGTAATCAAGATGATTTGCTGGTACTAAATGTCCTCTATCGTATCTCTGTCCTTTTGCTTTATAAGATTTATCTGAATATTGCTGGCAACTTTTCGGTACATTTGGATCTATAAAAAAACGACTACTACGTTTAAAATTTCCAGTATCTCTTTGAGCGTTGTACTGAAATTTCACAGCCCCTCGTCTATCGCAGTCCAGCCAAACTGTAAAACCCTCATAATCTAGTTTAAGAAAATTATTGGATGGCTTGGTAGTTTTAATACCCCCGGTTTCTGAAGAAATTTTTTCTGTTGAATTTAATTCTGAATATTTCTGAATGAAATCTAAAATATCACCAAGATCTGGAGAGTTTGTTTCAATTGCGATTGATAGTGTTGATAGAGATAAAAGAATACTGAATATAGCTATTTTCATTAAGCTGCGGCCTGTCTTTAAACAAAAACAGTTGAATGTAACGCAATACTGCAGAAAATGAAAGCGGTGGCCTATGCTCTTTTAGTGCGCTTATATCGAGGGTGTAAATTTTCTAATCCATAGCCTATTCAACTTGAGCCATGCGGCGATTGAGCATTTAAAAAGAATGGCATGGATGCCATTCTAAAGCTGACATGGAATGTCTCATTATTAGTAACTGAAATAGGCTGATTAAGCTCAGACACTTAAGCACTATAAGGTCCTACACTTAAATTCATATTCTGTACTAACTGTTATAAGCTTCGTAATTACACCGACACTTAAAAAGTTCGTTAATACAAAAATACTAAGAAAAAGAGAATCTGAAATATTTACTCTATTTTGTTGTAAGTGAGGGTTTACACCGATGTAAGCTACAGATTACTTGGTTTTATTTAAGCAATAAGAGGTTTAAGACAATAACTTGAATTTGTTTTTGATACTAGAAATCAGGAGTAATTATGATGAGTTTAGAATGTTTCTGATATTTTTAAGCTCTGTTGTTTTATCCCTTTTACCATCTTTACCGACAATAAGATTAATAACAGCACCATTACACAATAAATCAATCTTCGCTTTTCCTTTCAGCTCTTCTTTACGAGTATGTTTACGTTGTCTTGCTGAAGCTTTTTCTCTTTCAAATTTTAAACGTCCCCCCATACCAAATAAGGTGAATAATTTTCTAGATACCGTCCGGACAGCAGCATAACCTTTATAAACTGTATCAGTCAGTTTTTCACATAATGGATATACAGTAATCAAACCAGACTTAACAAGATCTTTCATTGCTCTTTCAGTGCGTTTTAAAGTTAAGCTGGATTTTTCAGCAATAAAGGGCATCGATATGCCATTGAATGATTTATTTGGTTGAGGAATTCCAACGCGTAATGATGCTAAATCTAGGTAATGAAGTAAACAACCCAAAACTGAAACACAAGCTTCTCTACGTTCACTACGCTGTTGACGATTGGAACCATTAGCTAAATTTAATGATGGAATTATTGATGTTGGGTCAACATAGTATTGTTGGATTTCATCAATAATTTTACTTATTATTTTGGGGCGAGTGTGTTTAGGAGGTGGGGAGAACCATCGAGGGCTAGTTGGTCTGTGACCACAGTTGTTTCCCTCCATGTACTGTCCTTGTTTGGTTGATATTTGGTTGATATTTGGTTGATATTAAAATCTAGCACAATACAGGGTAGTTGAAACGTGATGTATTGCCGCATTTTAGAATTTAAACGGGGATATTTTTATCAGACTCAGGTAACAAATCAATTACAGAGCAATTAAGGGCTTTGGCTAGTTTCCTCAAAATCTCAATAGAAACATTATCTGCTGTTCTACCTTCTACTTTACTGATCATAGATTGAGTCACGCCAGATTCTTCTTCTAGATCTTTTTGAGTTAACTTTAGATCTGCTCTTTTTCTTTTTACAATATCGCCTATTTGCATTAGATCTGTAGTATAAGTGAATTTGACGGCATTATATGAATATATTCATTAAGAATGCAATAAGGTGGTTTGCTTGGTAGGTAAAATTATAGTTATTTAAGCTGCTATCAGTTATTTATTATGGAGTTTTTCTTTAAACTCATTTTTCTTGAATAAATAAGAAAACATCCCTGTTTCTTATTCCCTCTAAATTACGTCCCTTTATTATTCAAAAGTTACTGATCCAACACTAGCACTGTTGTCTTTGCCAATGGCTATTGCTGCGTTACCTTTGTTGTAAGATTTGTTAACAACAATACTTTTATTGATTCTTGAGTTTTTAATCGCTACTGATCCCACGCTTGCTGAATTGCCTCGACCGATAGAAATAGCCGCGTTACCTTTATTCATTGATTTGTTAACAATAATACTTTTATTGATTCGGGCATTCTTCGCTTCAATTGAACCCACGTTAGCAGAGTTATCACGTCCAATCGCTATCGCAGCATTGCCTTTATTAAGTGATTTATTAACGATGATGCTTTTGTTTACTCTGGAATCTTTAAATGCTACTGAGCCTACGTTTGCTGAATTGTCTTTACCGATGGCAATCGCTGCATTACCTTTATTCATAGACTTATTCACAACAATGCTTTTATTCACTGTTGATTTAGCCATCGCGTTAAATGAAAGAACTGATGCGATGGTTAATACTGCTACTGATGTTAAAGTTTTCATGATCTTGTACCTTGGTAATTTAGAGGAGTAATGTTTTTTTCAAAACGTAGGTCTATGATACAAATTCAATGAAAATAAAAATATGACGTGTTTACCTTAGTTTTGTGATTTATTTACTCTGAGAATTATTAAGCTTTAAAAAATGGCGGTTTAATCTTTCAGGTACTGCTATCAACTCATGTAATATTGAATATTTAAAAAAGAGCCCTTTTACAGACTCTTTCTATTCTGTTTTTATTATTTAATAGCCAAACGAGTACCGTTAATTAATTTAGCACCAGGTATAGACTCGCCAGCTTTTAAACAGTTTTTAAGAACTGTTTTATCTATTCTCCAGCTTATTACTTGCTCTTTAAATTGTTCTGGTATCAAATTTTCATTTGTAATGATCACTGATACTGGGTTTTTCTGAATTGAAAGCTTGAAATAGGGGCATTCAATTTTAGTGATGCCTGTATGTTCCATGCTTCCTTTTAGGTAGTCTTTCATCCATTTGATACGGTTTTCTAATGACTTTCTACGTTTGTACATTTCTGCCTCAGCTTCTTTTATTGCTTTAGCTGTTGCCTCCATATTACGCATAAACTTGGTAACATTAATTGCCTTGGTTTCCATTTCATCACCTAAAGCTTCCAATGTGTCATTGACTGCCTCAACTGGTAAATCCAACTCAGGATCTGTTAAATCATCTAATGCTTTTAAATAGGTGCTGCTTAGGTCATATAAAGATAAGTTATTCATGATCATTTCCTCATAAGGAGGAGTGGTAGCACTAGCCACCACTCAATAAAATTAGTGTGCTAATGCTGTTTGTTGGCGTGGTTGATTATTTACGCTAACGCTGCCGTATTTATCACGTATTTTGTCCATATTCCAGTCGCCTTTATTGCGGCTTTTATAATCAGCAGGACGAAAATACCAGGAACATTTTTTCTTAGCCCACCAGTAACCAGCTGCTTTGTATTGTTTGGTATTACCTGTTAGCCAAACCCAAGCCCCACAAACTTCTATATTCAAACCAGATAAGCCAATCACTGAGTTTATCGCTTCGTTAAGCATGTCGCCAAAATCAGTGTTTACTTCTTCATCAATTGGATGATCGGCCCCGTTGTAGCTAATTTCAGCTAAGAATTGATAAGCAACATTAACCGCTTTCATCATTTCTAAACCTGCTGGGTTTCTATCTGGGTGGTATTTGATACATGCTTTACGATAGGCTGTTTTAATGACTTTTTGGTCTGCTGCGGCAGTAAGTGCGAGTATTGAAAGTGCATCTTTTATATTCATTGCATCACCTCTGGTTCTAAGGTGGTACGTTCTGCAAAATCTTCTAATTTTTTATCCAGTTTTTGGTAGAAAATTTGGCTTAACTCCATAAAATTATTAAACCGGTTATGAGAGGCTTTAATCATCCATTTTTTAACACGCTCACGATCTAAGCCTAGCTCTCTTATTCTAGTTTCTAAGTGTTGATGTTGAGATTTAGAAATACCTTTAAATTCCATTTTAAGTCCTGTTTTTGCCTGTTTAACGCTAGCAGCTTCTCTTTGTTGAATCATATCCTCAATATCTTGAGTAAAAATTTCAGATAGTCCGGCCATGCGTAATGTGGCATCAATATGGGCTGATTTTTCCGCCATTTTTAACGATTTATTAATATCACCGTTATCTTGTTTTAGTAACCTAGCGCCAACTCCATCGGCAATAATTCGGTTTGATGCATCTACAATTTCACACCTAATAATTATTTGAGTTAATTGGGTTCCTGATAAGGCCGTTTGTTCATAGTCGGCTAGAGTTGGATAACGAACTGTAACCCCTAGCATTCCGCATATTTTTTCAGCTCCTGGTTTAAATAAACTAGGCTTACTAAAGTGGTTTTTATTTTGGCAGTGCTTACCTGCTTGGCATTTGTTACGCCCTACTACATGGATTTTTCCAAAGTCTGAGCCTTCAATTAATGCTTCTCGAACCCAAGACATTAACGCGGATCTATTTTGTTTTCGTCGATCTAACCCCGCTTGAAAGGTTTCTGCGGGAAGATCCAAAGGGTTAGCAGAAATAACCGCTAATTCCTGTTCTTGTTTTTCAGGGGTTCCCCTGTTTACTATTTGAGTTGCTGAATTCATAGCAACCTCCTAATGTGCAAATTAATTAAAAGACGGGGCAAGCGGCTACCTGCCCCACCCGTTTTAATATTCTTCAGGTAGAAGAATTGTTGTTGCTGACCGATCCGCTTCAGTAATTACCCAAAGTTTTATTTTTTCAGCCAGGTTATAAGAAGAAAAGATCCTAAAATTTTCTTTTAAGGATGTTTCGTTCTCTGCTTTGTCTTCATCATCAAGGTCGCCCCAATCACCGCATTGATGACGGCTTAATAAAGAAAGGGGTGAAATATCTATGCCTTGCATAACGACCAATGCGCCAGGCGTTGCCACTGTTTTACCTAAAGCAAAAAGCGGCTTAACTTGATTTGTTTCTTGAGTTGTCATAGTCTGATTACTCCAATGTGCAATTTTTTGGAAACGTGCGGACCAGGGCGGCTACCCTAGCCCACACAAAAGAAGTATATTTAAAAGGGTGCTATTTCGGGTTGATTATCTGATTTAGCATTTTTTTTGCCTCGAATTGAATCCACCATCTTTTTTACTGCTTCTAAAAGTGTTTCACCTGTTTCGTAATATGGTTCTATATTGCTTCCTATAGGGGCGGATATAAATACCGCGTAATTTTCACGTCTGCCGTATTGATCAAGCCAACTATCAGAATGAACGCAAATAGAACGACCAGTAATGCCAACACCTAACAAAGCTGTTTTTACTACGCTGACCGCCCTACGCTGTTTATTTACGAGATTAACTAACATAAAGCCTCCTAAGACCTTAATCATTAAAGTAAATATGAATATATTCATATTTGTGAGCCCGCTTTTGCTTGAAAAATGATCAGTTTTACAAGCCAACTAACAGGGTAAGTTGTTTTTGGTTTCTCCATTTTTTAAGTGCCCGAGCCGACCAAAAAGAAGCACTATATTTAGATAATCAAAATATGAATATATTCATATTTTAGCATGAATAACCAATATAAACAGTTGTTTATGAGAATATATCATGTTGTTTTGTTACCCATAAATACCCTTCTATATTTGAATTCTTAACCCAATATCCAGTCCCTAAAACTGGCAATTCAGAACTAGAAAAACTAATAGGAAAGGCCACGACTGGAATCCCCTTTGAAATGGCGCAACGACAAGCTAAAAGAGAACCGCGAGAACGAGGCGAACTAAAAAAAACTAATAGTCCTGCATTAGCTGAATTAATAACTTTTTTTGTCCTATTGGCAAGGCGAACCCAAGGAAGGACTGAAAGAGATCCACCAGCTAACCATTCAACTGACCCGCCAGAACGAGAAAATTTAAAAACCTGATCAATTGCTGAAGAAGGTGCAGCACCTATACCATTAGAATTGAAAGCGGCAAGGCAACTAACCATTGAAGGCGGTATTGATCCAGGAATAGCTGATAATAAAGCGGCATCAGCCCCAGAACAGCAACCGACTACAAAAGAAGATCCACTTGCTGCAAGTTCTGAGGTTATTTGAACGATCAAGGCCGATCCAGACGCGGGAATAATCCGCGAACCAGCCACAGCCACAATACCAGGAAGATTAAACACCTAGCACCGCCAGAGAAGAAAGGGAAGGCACCGCAGGCAGTAAAGAGCGAGCCACACCACAAGAAAGCCCAGTAGGTAAAGCTACCTTAACCACATAATGAGGAGTTTGGAGGCCGCAGGCCGACCAGACAGGAGAACCCACAGCACCTGGACGAAGCCAACACCGCCAGCCTAACACCGAAACTGAACGAGCAAAGGCAGAAGCCAGCACAAAGGAAGAAAATGGAATAAATAAACACGATGGAGCAGGCGACCAGCCAGAACCACTAGGCAAAGAACGGCGAGCCCATACCCAACCACCAGAAATAGAACGAGCGACTAAACCAGCACCACGAGAAGAACCAGAAACCGAAACAAAACCAGACATAAAGCCCCCTATAAATGGAATACTGAAGATAAAGGACAAAAACCATTTTTGGCTTTGCCTTTAAATTTAATTCCAAAAAAAGAAAAAATTTAAAAAGAAAAAAACGCCTTCTAATAAGAAACTCAAAATGTGCTTGGTCAAGGTGGAGAGTGATTAGTGATTATTGTCCTGCAAGTATTTTTTGCAGGGCACTAAGCACTTATCGCTACTACCTTGATTAAGTACATTTTTGGTTTATCATTTTGCGTTTTTTTATTTTTATTTTTTCCGCCGATGTTCGAGCTGTAGCTAAGCGGAAGTGAGTTTTAAATAATTGCATAGCCACAAAGCCTGTTAGGGCAAGGATGCCCGTTTTCCCAGCAGGGAAGCTGGGAATAAGCAGGACGCGCAGGGATAGCATTTTTCGGTTAGTATCAAGTGTGATTAAACATATAAGACTTTAGGCGGTACTGGCATGGATGCCTGTACAGAACAGCCACGGATGGCAATGTGATGAATTTCAGTTGGCTACTGAATTAAGCAATTCGGGAGAGGAAAGTTTAAAAGTACTACAGGGACGTATTGCTTTTAAGCTGGAACGGACGATTTGCGGTTGTAGCATGCAGAACTTACGAGATGGTTAGCATGGATGCTTACCACCACTGCCAGGGATGGCTAATAGAGAACTTGGCGATAGCCTTGTGAACGGTTAAATAAGGTGCGTACCCTTGCGGACTTTATCGAAGCTGATAAGTGTACACTATCAGTTTGAACAAGGTTACTGGTTTGAGGGTACGCTACATATTAATTATATGGCCTAAAAGTTGGTTTTATTTTAATTAAGCACTCAGGACGTATCTAACAAAAATAGTCAGTCACGTTAAATATGCGATTAGAATAGTATGTGGGAGAAACCTTAAATCATGGTCAATAATTTATGTCTTACATTCCCAAAGTAGAATTCCATCTACAACGCCTTCTGAAGCCTTATATTCAAAAGCATTAAGCATTGAAATATAATGGTTATTCAATAAACTCAGTGATTCGGCCTCATCTGTCTTAATAAAACGGTTTTGATCGTCACAAGTCTTATCTGTCCAAATCTGAGGATAAGATTTAATGCTATAACCTTGTGAGGAAAGAATCTCTGCAACTGATGGTGAGTCCTTGGTCATTGATAAATCCCAATCAATCCTTTTCAGAGAATGTAGATTACCCAATAAAACCAAAATAGGAGTTTTCCCTACTTGTTCAGATAATTTAATGGCCATCCATTCATCACGTCTCAAATCGACATCATCACCCGCATCAATAGCAATAAGTTTCAGGCATTCATTTGTTTTCTGAAGTTTAACCAGGGACTCGATCATTTTACGAAATGCTGGATGATCAATCATTGGTGGAATTTCTATATCAGATACAACCGCCCTACCCTGCTTGATTTTATCAATTATTGACTGCTGGTTACTTGCAATCTCCAATCCAACAGTAAGACATTTATTTTTTTTTAAATGGTTAGATATTAAAGATTGGAATAGCGTAATTGATTCAGGATGTTTGTGTGTCTCGCCAATAATTGTAATGGTATTTGGTTTTATTTGATCAGCAATAGATTGGTAATCCCCTGCTACTAAAGGAGCAGAGGATGATATCAAGTAATATAGTATGATATGATACCATTTCATACTATATTACTTTGTCAGTTCCTTGATCTTCTTATCAATCTCTTTTTCAAGAATGTTTTTGCAAAACTTTTGCATGCTGTCTGGTGTATGTTCGGCAATGTACTTTAACTTCAGTAAATAAGGCTCAGATAGCCTTAAATTGTAAACTTTAGTTACATCATCACGAACGCTTGCATCTTCCCATGAATAATTAGGTTTACGCTTTTGTGCTGATTTTTTTGGAGCTGTTTTTTCTTCAGCACCAGAAAGAAAAGCATCCAAATCAGCTGTCTTTTTAGTTGGCGGTCTACTCTTTAATTCACTCATCACCAAATACCTCTTTATACAGAGCTTCCATTTCTTTAATAGCTTTTGGGTCTTTAGGTTTTAGCTCGATAACGGCTAGGCCGTCTTTGGCTGCTTTTCTATAAGCAATACGATCTCTAATAGATACATTTGCTAATCCCAGGTTTGGAAAGTCATTAAGTAATTTTCCTGTCTCATCAGATTCATGCACTGAAGGGTTTGTTGATGCCCGGCTAATAATAACTTTCGCTTCTAAATCAGGATTGAAAGCTTTTGCCGTTTCCACCAATTCATCCATTTGATTTAATGTCCAAATATCAAACTGAGACGGTTGAATTGGGATGAATGCTTTTTCAACAACAACTAATGATGACCTCAATTCGACTGAATCACGACCACCAGCATCAATAATGATATCTTCATAACGAGTTGCTAAATCTTGTACTTCTTTAGGCAAGCCTTTACCAAACTTCTGAATACAAGCTACGCGGGGTGTTTTGTTTTCATCATCCCTGCTCTGCGCCCAATAATTTGCGCTACCTTGGGGGTCGGTATCAATTAACAATACATCACGGCCTTCCAAAGCTCTCATAGCAGCTAAATTGGTTGCAATAGTAGTTTTACCAGTACCCCCTTTTTCTCCACCAATTAAAACTATCATATCATTTCATCCTATTTCATACGGTATGGTATAGAATCATATCATACCATTTCATATTACTTATTTTCTGGTTGGCTATAAAGGCTACTGAACAAGCGAATCACGGTAAATATCATTGTCTGTGTAAATTTAATAAATGGCGCTCGATTTGTACTTTCAGAAGCATAATCATCAATAGACTCATTCATCACCTCAATTAATCTCATTTGTGTGACCTCATTAAATGCACGTTCAGAGAAACGACTCTGTAGCTTTTCTCTAATTTTTGGGTTCATTTTGTTTTCAGGAATCAATGCCTGTAACTCAGCATCGAGAAGGGCAGTTTGCCGCTCTAACCATTCTTCTGTTTGGGTGGGAGCATGACCAAAAGCATGTTGGTATACGCAAAGTGTATCAAAGCTTAATTCCATAAACATATTAGCCATTTCCTGATTTTGTTGTGCTATCAAGGAAGGGAATACATTAAATATAGTTTGTGCTAAAGCTGGTTGTTCTGCCTGGAATGTTTCCATAACTGATCTGCCAGTTTCTTCATCTATATTTCTGGCGTATTCAATGGCTTCGTAAAGTTCTTTATCTGTGAGTACGTGCATGGCCTTATGGGTATGATATGGTATCAAGTAATACCATATCATACCATATTAAATAAGATGGAATAGACAGGAAAAACAGTGAGGAATGGGGCCCCTTTCTACACAGCCATTCAAATTTGTATAAAAACTATACAAGTCAAAATAAGATTATAAAATCAATTAGATATGTGAGTTATAAAGAGTTATCCACAAGGTTATGCTCAGAAACTGTGAATAACCCGTTTATTCCTGGAAACCATCCACATAGTAATAACAATTTATAGCAAGCTTGATAAACAGCCTCTAAACCTTGACTGTCCTCCTGTTCACAAGCTTATCCCCAGAAAAACAGCCTTCTAGTAATAATAATTAGTAAATAGCAGTAGATACTATGATCTGTATTTTGGGTAGTGGTGATTTTGGTGTAAACAGGAAAAATTACGGTCGGTACTGGCATGGATGCCTGTACCGTTTTGCCAAGGATGGCAGCATGATGGTTTTCAGGTAAATACTGAACTGAGCAATTCGGGAGTGGAGTGTTTAAAAGCAGGGCAGGGATGATTTGCTTTTAAGCCGGAACGGACGATTTGCGGCTGTAGCATACAGAATTTACGAGGTGGTTAGCATGGATGCTTACCACCAATGCCAGGGATGGCTTCTAACTGAACTTAAAGAAAACCACGGACTGAGCATTTGTGACTGGAGTGTTAAAAAGTGTACAGGGAGGTATGCTTTTTAGCCGTAGGGAGCAATTGCGGATACGGATAATAAAAAATCAAACCTGCTGAATATTAAGCTTCACTTAAAGCATTATGCAATAATTCCAATTTCTTATTAATGCCTACTATTTGTTTATTAAATAGCTCCCATTTTAGAAAAACGCTATCAGCTTCTAGAAAGCATAATATTACTTTATCTGATTCATATTTTAATTTATCAACAATTGCCTTTCCCTTAAGGATGAAAGAAAAATCAAGTTCTTTAGCTATTTCAATAGCAGCCATTTTGTACACCTGATTTAAGGCTACCAACTCTAATGCTGAAGAGTGGAACCTCTCAAATGTTTTTTTTACTTCTGAATTTATTTCGATAAAAACATCCAATTTTTTGGATCTAGATACACCAACATTTTCAATTTCTTTATGTATATCTTCCATATTAGTATACAAAACACTCATCTTAAGCTGCAATGAAGGTTGTTTAGTTGTTTTGTATTTTTTAGATAAAGTATCGAATTCTTCTTTACTTTTAGAGTATTTTTCTAACAGCCCTCTCTCTTTTTCCCCATTTATTAAACCCAATTTTTCAAACTCATCTGCAACTAATGTTGTTCTACGCCATAACTCAGTTGTATTAGCTATATTAGACTGTATTAAAATTTTAACAGTATCACTTTTACATTCCATCAATAGCATATTTATGCCGTTGATGGTCTTCAATGCTAATTTCAAAATTAAATCGACATCATTTGTTGCATCAATATAATCGGTATTGTTGGCCATAGTTCCCCCCCCTAAATGGCTACATTTCTATAATCAGTTTTATATTGTCTATTTCGGTGGTCCCATCTTCAGTAGGAAGCATCACGTTTTTGAATAAAGTGTATTTGTTCTTATCAACTGATGTTACGCAGTAGACGATTTTAACTTTTGCAATTCATCAAA
>WTAG01000375.1 GCA_013139755.1 Methylomarinum sp.
ATGGTTGCTGCTGCGCAAATAATTACCGCTTTGCAAACGGTGGTTAGTCGAAATATCAATCCCGCTGACCCTGCTGTATTAAGTATTACCCAAATACATGCTGGAAATACCTGGAATGCCATTCCTGATTCGGTGGTGTTAAGAGGCACTTACCGTTGTTTTAATCCTGACGTTCAAGCATTGATCAAACAAAAACTCACACAGCTTGTTCAATCAATTGCTCAAGCTTTTGATTTAAGCACTCAAATAGACATTAATCCAGAAAATGCGGGCTACCCTGTCACCAGTAATAGCGAGACTGAAACGGCTATTGCAATTGAAGTGGCTCAGGCCCTGGTCGGCATTGATAATGTTGACTTAAGTCCTCAACCTAGTATGGGCTCTGAAGATTTTTCTTTTATGTTGCAGGAAAAACCTGGCTGCTATGTCTGGTTAGGTAATGGCTCGTCTGATGGAGACTGTTTATTGCATAATCCTCATTATAATTTTAATGATGACATCTTGACTGTAGGTGCAAGTTATTGGGTTAAGTTAGTGGAAAGAATTTTAAATTAACCATCAACTTGTTAACAGTATTTGAAATTTTGTCGATAAAAGTAGGAGGGGCCTATTGGCCGCGACTTCTCTTGATCTTGTTCCGATCGCGGCCAATAGCCCCCTCCTACCGATAACAATAACTCAAGGATTTACTGATTTTTATAAACCTGTGGTTTGTATAGAGCCATGTTCTTTTAAAGCCTGAACTTAATCATTTGAAATACAACTAATGAATAGCCCATACTTAAAGAGGAAACAATGATGAAAACACTGACGACAAAACATTTTTTCACAGGGTTAGCTTTATTACTTTTTCTGTTATTGTTTTTTTCAGAAGCGGCTACTGCAGGTCCTGGTGGAATCATAAAAGAAGCCAGTAAAACCTTGTGGGGACAAATAATAATGTTCGGCTTGCTATTATTTTTTGCTCCTTTAATCATCTGGTATTCAATTAAAAGACATATTTTAATAAAACGAACAAAAAAGCTACTTACTCAAATTGCACTATCTGATCCCCGTTTTGAATGGATAGAGCTTAAAGACCGTTTTACTCAAGTTTTTTATTGGGTACATACTGCCTGGGATCAACAAAAAATGGAGTTAGCTCAAGACCATGTGACCGATTGGTATATAAAAAACCAGCAATATTTGCTCAATAAATGGGAAAAAGAAGGAATAGAGAACAAAGTATCCAATGTCAAAATAAAATCCATCATCCCCCTTTATATCGTACAGAATATTAAAGATGATAATAAGAATCGTATGACTGTAGAAATTGAAGCCGAGATGCGTGATTTTATGATTAATAAAAAAACGGGAAAAGTAATTGAAGGCGATAAAAAATTAGGCGATGTAACCACTATCTGGAGTTTTGTTTGGCAAGATAATCATTGGGTGCTGAATTTAATCGAAGCTGATGAAATGTCTATGGATTATCTGACAGAAAAAAGTAAAGTCTATGCTTCCGAAGGTGTTGCAATTTGACTATTCCCTCTGGCTCTAATAACCCAGTTGAAGATAGTCAACTCAGTTTATTTAGCAGAATAAATCTACTGATTCGTAACCCTAAAGATGCCTTTTCTCTTCTTTCATTCCAGGAAAGAAGAGTCACTGCACTAGTGGTTTTCTTCAGCTATTTTTTGATTAAATTCCCCATTGTTCTACAAAGAACATTTATAGATGGGAAGTTTAATGACTTAAGCATTAGCAGCGCGCTATCCTATATTGTTGGCGGTTTAATAGGAGGAATGCTTGTAACTCTGCTGCTGTTTTTATTAACCGCCTGGGTAATCCATCTGATTTTAAATAAATGGAAAAAGGCTGACCAGTGTTTTGAAGATGCATTCACGCTATTGGTTTTAAGCCTTGCTCCTCAACTGCTTTTAGTTTTTGAACTGCCCTTTCTACTGATTGCCTATCAAGAACTTAATACTCTCTTTAGTGTGCTGATATTACGGCTTGTTGTCGATCTAATTTCATTAAGAGTATTTTATTGGGGGTTACGCACTATTTTTAATGTAACAGCAACAAAAGCAATAGCCGTTATTGCTTTACCAGCAATAATATTGAGTATTTTGCTAATTAAATTACTTTTTATATAGTACATCGTCGTTTATGGAAGCCTTATACCCGTTATTGATTGTTATAGCGATAGGCATTTTATTACTGATCATCGCTCATTGGTCAAGAAAATCCTTTGAAAAAACACATGGAAAAATCACCTTCAAGGAACAATGTCAAACCTTGGTTATTTTCCTAATCTGGGTTTTATGTCTAAGCCTTTGGATGTTCCAGTGGCCTATATCATTTGGCTGGTTTTACAGTGTCATGTTGTTATTAAACTTCCCACTAATAAAGACTAATCCAGATAGATCATTAGCCTGGCGAATTCAAGAAACAGCCTTTCTAGCCATGATCGTCATGGCACCTTTTGTATTACTTTATCATGGCTATGAACTAACCACAGGTTAAATAAAGATAGATTGGAAACCATGTTATTTTTATGGGTAGGAGGGGCCTCCAGGCCGCGACCGAGACAAGATCAAGAGCTGTCGTGGCTAGAAAGCCCCTCCCACTTAAAATATCATGTATTTTTTAAATTCAGTTTGGTTTTAGTCATTACTTTTCTTCAACCTGTGGTTTGTTCATAGTCATGTACTTTATTAGTAACTACTTAGCGTGATTTTAAAAAGTAAGTTTTTAGCTCTGAAGCTCTCTCTTGCTGGATACCCACATAAATGTGGGTAAGTAGCGAATCAGGCTGCTCCGCCCCCAGCAATCAGAGAATAACAAGGTGGCGCATACTTATATAGATGGGTTCACAATGAAGTTGTCGCATACAGGAGCAAAGGCCGTAACGACACTGGTGCTTAAATGCCCGTTAAGTAGCGTGGTCTGGAGTTAAGCGAATCAATCATTAGTGACGCATAGCGATCCTGATCAAGAGAGTGCATATTTATCGATAACTCCATGCCTGTATGCTTTATTGATGACATGATGCGGGAGAATAGGGTGAAAAACAATAAGCCAAGCAAACAACTAAAAAACAAGCGAATTAGCAAACATCTTGAGCAAGTTAATCTATTTGCCGCAGGAATTGATATAGGCTCGCAAAGTCATTATGTTTCAGTTCCTGACGAACTGTCGACCGAATCAGTAAGAGAATCCCCCTGTTTCACTGGTGATCTTAATCGTATGGCCGACTGGTTGGTAGAAATAGGTATTCAAACGGTGGCCATGGAATCTACCGGCATTTATTGGATTCCTGCTTATGAAACCCTTGAAGAGAGAGGGCTCGTTGTTTTGCTGGTTAATTCAAGGCATATAAAGAATGTACCTGGGCGTAAAACCGATGTATTGGATTGTCAGTGGATACAGCAATTACATACTTATGGGTTACTTGAAGGTGCTTTTCGCCCAGAAGAAGAAACTGTCGCTTTACGAACCTATATGCGACAACGTGAAACACTGACACAGCAGTCATCAGATCAGGTTCGGCGCATGCAAAAAGCCTTACGCCAAATGAATTTATTGCTTGATAATGTGGTGAGTGATATTGATGGTATGACAGGCATGAAAATTATTCGAGCGATACTGGAAGGAGAACGAGATCCTATCCTTTTGGCAAAGCATCGTGATGGTCGCTGTAAAAAAGATGAAAAAATAATTGCAGCTTCACTTGAAGGACATTACCGTGAAGAGCACTTGTTTTCCTTAAAGCAATCTGTCGAACTTTACGATATTTATCAAGCTAAAATGATGGACTGTGACAAAATGATTCAAAGACAACTTGATAAAATGGATACTCAAGGCGATAAAAAAGACCTTCCGCCCTCAAAAAAGCCAAAAAGTAAAAACACTCCGAAATTTGATGTCAGAGGCGATCTATATCAGATGACGGGAGTCGATCTCACACGAATAGATGGGTTAAGTGAAAATAGCGTATTAAAAATACTCTCTGAAACAGGGGCAGATATCAGTTCATGGCCGACAGAAAAACACTTTTGTTCCTGGTTGGGGTTAAGCCCGGGTAATAAAGTGACGGGTGGAAAAACAAAACCCTCAGCTAATCGAGCTGCCGCCGCTTTTCGGTTGGCCGCTTTTGGGCTACTTAATTCAAAAAGTGCATTAGGTGCCTATTGTCGGCGACAACGAACCCGACTGGGTGCGCCCAAAGCGATTACAGCAACGGCACATAAATTAGCACGAACATTTTATAGCATGCTAAAGAACGGCACAGAGTATG
This sequence comes from Methylomarinum sp., assembly GCA_013139755.1. Next base: position 4,283 of record WTAG01000375.1, read on the forward strand.
TTGATAAAGGGCAGGATTATTATGAAAAACAATACCGTGACCGTATCGTTAAGAATTTAAAAAAAAGGGCCATTGAAATGGGTTTTGATCTGATTGCTAAAGATGTTTCAATGCTTTAAATATCAAAGGCTTAAAAATTTGTTATTCAAGAGAGCAATGCAGGAGCAATTGCCGAGAGGGTTTGGATGAGAAGGCCTCAAATAATTCTCTTTTGCGGTTTTTTTATTTTTTAGAGTAAAAATAACAAGAAAAAAGAAATATTTTAATATCTCCTCACCCAACCCTCTCCAGCAGGAGAGGGCTTTAGGTCAAGGTCTATTACAATCTAAATATACCTTTATTATAGTATTGATGCGCTCGGCAAACTGCTTCTGCGTAGCTTAGGAACGTGCATGAAGCAAAAACCCTGCGTTATAACTTTGGGAAGTTATTCCATACACGTTCCTTACTATGCGCCTATTTTAGCGCCTTGCTCTCAACAAAAACCAACTCACTATAAAAACTAAAAACCTGACCGCGCGAAGTATATAAATCATGGCCAAAAATAGAATCGGCAGTCAGGAAAATGGCTACAACCAATATAATTCTGTCCAATTTTCTTACCTCGAACAGCACGCCGAATTTCAAGTTTATGCCGACACTCAGGACATGCATCACCTGCCTTATAATGTGTAGATGCCCCTGTTCTGTTACTTGTTAATCGGTTAACGGGCTTATCATTTATTTTGGGTGTTTTAACTTGCATAACAATGGCTTTAAGCAAGTTAATTTGTTGCTGTAAAAAACCATTCAGATCTTGCCCTTTATTATTGGCAATATCATCTAATTGTTGCTCCCATTGAGCAGTCAGTAAAGGATCTTTCAAGGTACTGGGCACTGCATCAATCAGATTAAAACCCAACTGCGTAGCTTTGAGTAATTTCTTTTCTTGCTGAATAAATTTTCGATGAAACAAGGTTTGTATAATATTTGCTCGGGTTGCCTGGGTGCCTAATCCTGCCGTTTCCCTTAAGATCTTTTTCATTACCTTATCAGTGACCTGAGTACCAATGGTTTCCATGGCTTTAATCAGTGTACCTTCGGTATAGTGTCTGGGCGGTTTAGTCAGTTTATCCAGTAGTTTTAAATAATCACAAAGTAATTCTTCGCCTTTTTTTACTGCCG
>WTAG01000348.1 GCA_013139755.1 Methylomarinum sp.
GTTATGTGCCAAGAGATTGGACATGCTTTTGGTTTGGGGCATCAAGATGAAGGATTTAACAACGGTAATTTGAATACTTGTATGGACTATATAAATGATCCAGATTCTAACCAGCACCCGAATAGTCATGATTACAGTATGTTAGAAAGTATTTATAATCACCTTGAGTCAGCTGATAGTGGTGGAGGTGATTGCAACCCAAGAAATCCAAATTGCAGGCCTAATGCAAATATTCCATCTTTTGTCAGTGATATGGAATTTCAAGGTCCAGGACCAGATCCTCAGTGGGGTAATCTAGTTCAAAGGTCTATGGATGGCCACCAAGAAGTGTATGTACTAGATTTAGGACGTGGCAATAAGGTCATTACTCACGTAACTTGGGTAGAATCAAGAAACCGCAGTCATCATGATTGAATAAAATAAAAATAATTTTTTTACAAAAGCCGTGGTTAGAAATTTCCATGGCTTTTTTACTTATCCCTTATTGCAGCTACGCGGAATTATCCAGGATTGACTAGGTTTGCCATATTTGAACCAGTTAGCTACAGGAGTAAGCTGGCTAGACGTTAGGGTTATGAATTAAAAGCATAATTGAACAGCCTAAAGTGGTTAGTGAGGCTGTCAGCAGATTGTTAACTATTTTGGTAGTGGGTTAAAAATGTTGTAATTCATTTCTCCGATGCCAAGATGCCAATATAATAGTTAATAAAAGCTGATATTATTTAATTGTTAACGGCCTCTTCGTCCCGCTTTAGGCGACTCAAAGTTAACCCTCAATGAGTTTCCTTTAAAATCTTTACCATCCAGCCCAGCAATAGCAGCTCGTGCCTCATGACCTTCCATTTCAATGAAACCAAAACCTTTGCATTGCCCGGAAAAAACATCGGTTACAAGATTAGATGAGCGTACGGTACCGAATTCGGAAAATAGATCCTCAAGATCTTTTTCGTTTGTGCTAGTAGGTAAGTTGCCGATAAATAGTTTTTTCAATTCTGTTACTCTTTGGTGGAAGGAGGAAGGTATTACTATTAATATACAATCCTCTTAAATCACCCAGATGGGGATGAGGAATGGTATTCATGATAGGTGATGTCATCGCCTACCCAAGTATAATCTAATTGAACAAAATATTCTCTGATATTGACTGACTTTAACTAATTTATTAATCCTTCTGTCGGATTGACTGCCTTTCAATGTAAGAGTTGATATCGATTAATTTATACACTTTAAAGTGGTCAGTGGGGCTGTAAGCAGATTGTTAACTATTTTAACTGATGATGAAAAGCATAAGTAAAATCGTTCATCAGAAGATGAGCTGGTTCTCCTGTATTTTAGTTTGGGTTGAGGTATTTGAAATGGACTTGGGTCAAACGATGGTAATGTAGACTTGCTTGCTAGCCACACTGCAGATGATGCATCAATGAAAATCATTAAAAAATCAGTTTTCCATACATACACGTTCCTAAGGTTAATCAAACAAATAAAAGTGTTTGCTTACCCACTTGATTTTCAAAAGAGCCAATAAATTCAGACCTCATTAGCAGTCTTAAGCCAGAAATGTAGCGATTATTGTATTTCTTGTACTATCCAGGAAAGTGAATTGAATTTAGCGGTGTCATGTTTTGATGAAAAATCAATATAGCCTTATATATCAGGTGCTTAAATAGTGATGTTGTTGGTGCGGTTTTTGGTATCTATATAATATAGATTTGATGTGATTTTGTATGGTTTTACCGAATCGAATGAATTATTCGATGCAGAACAAGTCTGATTCCTAGTAATTGATCTTAAGAGGGTATTGCAATGGAGATTTTTGATTCGATCAATCTGTATTTAATGACTCATCCAATAATGATGGATCAGCTTGAATTAGCATTCAGGATTAAATATTGGCTCTTCTTAGGAGTAGCTATTTACTTTGTCTTACTACCATACAGGGAGCATAAAAAGGAAATTAAGAAGCAGAAAGAACAAGCTAAAACGGGTGGACATTTTCTTCCCTAATTAGATTGCAGCTATAAAGTCATGGCTTTGATTTAGGGAAAATTAAAGTATTAGAAGTAGAACAAAAGGTTATAGGGTAAAGTAAGATTTATAAATCTCAACGAAAAGCGAAGCCCAAAGAAAAAAATATTATTTAAAACAGGTGATTAATCGTGACGATGCCATACTGAGAGTCAGGAATAGTGGAAATTATACGAAGAAAATTATTGCTGATCGTTTTTTAGCCACTATAGTTGAGTGAGTAAAATAATAAAAGAGGCAAGAGTCAAGAGTCAAGGCTTGGCCCTTCGTTGTCAGGGCAATCGGGTTTAAATTAACGAACAATCAATGAGTTATATTCTTGATATTTTTAGAAACAGGAAGAATAATCTTTGTTTTTGTTGATTCTCATCAAATCAATTGCGCTGCCTTCGTTGCTTTCTTAAGGTCCCCCCCCTTTTTTTTAAATTCAACGTGGTACTGGCTTCATTGTATAAATCTCGTCCAGTATAAAATTCGCGATTCAAAAATCGGTTTACGCTATCATGTGATATAGGCATCACTTCTCCTAATCGTCGACAACTGGCCTATTTTGGTTCAGTTAATAAAAAACCAATGGCATTATTAATTTAGTATATTTTTTAATTCGCCATCAATATCTAAATGACCTGAATTCAGGTGAGATAATAGCGTAGGAATAGCAGTTATTTCATTCGACTTTTCGGCAACTTTAACTTGGCCTAAAACTAAACTATTTTTTTGTGGCCATGAACTAACCATGTCGATAGCCGGTTTGTTAGATGCTTTATCAATAATACGCCTTCAGTTAAAGTTGCTAAATCAGCGACTAAATTCTTCTGTATCAATAACTGCAAAGACATTTCCCAAATGTATCATGTGAGGATATTCCATGTTGCAAGTCCAGCAATTCAGTAAACCATTCTTCTTTTGTCTGTTTGCTCTTGGATCCTGAATGTTTGAGAAATGATGGATAATTGAAGCGGTTACTTTGTCTGCCATTTAAAATAAAAATGATACAGTCAATACCTCATCTAATTTCTATATTAAAGTCTTTTTAAGTCCGATTGTCCTGTGATTGTCCTACAAGAGTCTAGGCTTGGGCTTGATTCCTAGGTACGAGGGTGGCTAAAATTTCATACCATCATTGTTAAGTCAGTGAGGGAGCCTTAATGGAGCGGTTTTTGTGCGGAGTTGAGGTGGATGCAGGATGAAGCAAGGCTTCTCCAATCCACTGCTGATTTTTTGAATTCAGGGGCATGGACGCCCCTGAATTCAAAAAATCAGCAGTGGCGCGCATGTAAATTTGTGTTGAATAAACATGGAGATAACATTTCAGAAGCAAAACACAAGAAAAGTAAATCGATTAAATACGATACTAAATTAATGAGGAAATATAAATGAAAATACCATTTTTAAAAAGTATAGCGGCGTGTAGTGTGCTACTTACAACGCAGGCGTGGGCTGGACCAAACTCCAGCCCAAACGATCTAATGAATCTATTTTTAAACAAAGAAACATCAACGAGTGCTGAAGCGAGTTCTTTAAGTAGTGCTGAAGCGAGTTTTTTAAGTAGTGCTGAAGCGAGTTTTGAGGGTGAAATAGTTGCTTCATGCGATGCTGTTACAGATATTGTAAACGCACCGGGAGCCTCTAAGAACTGGTTAGTCTTTAATAAACCTGCTCTGTTAGCTCAACCGTTTAAGTTTAGTAAGACACTAGCAAAAATTATTGCTACTGCTGATTCAAATACTAACACGTCAAATGTTGAATTAGTCACTTCTCTTGTCGATACTTTTTCACTAACATCGGCTACAAACCCCGAGTCTATTTCTGGTTCTAATTTTGAAGTGCCGATGAACCCAAGAATTATTGAGTCTCAAATGTCTCCTCAGGCGATAGTCGATGAATGGGTTCCCGTTGGATTGTTTAATCGATTTGATACTGCACCAGTAGATGGAAGCCATTGCGGAGAGTATAGAATTGTTTATGCAAACCCTAGAAATACAAACGATCCAAGTTTGAGTGCCGGAACAAGGCGTTTTTTTACAATTTTTGAATCAGCTCTTCCCAATCCACTTCCTGAAAAAGGTATCGAAGGCTGTACCTCTGTGGCGAATTTTTGGGTGTCTTTGTCTTCTCCTGATTTAACTGATGCTGAACGTGTCACTATGTTAGAGGAGTTTTTCTATCAGGGGTTAAGCACCCAGAGCTCTGATGGTACGCCTGTTACGTTAGCACCTGTCGTTAGCTTTGCACATTACAATGCACCTCTAGGTCAAGTGAGAACAAACCAGTTTCTAGATCCACGTTGGCAGTTAAGGGAGTTTAGAACCGCTATTAATTCTATCGGCAAGGTTAGTTTTGAAGTTGATACGGTGAAGAATAATGCATTAACAGAATTCTATGATCAACAAGCTCCCTTTAACTTGGAAACGAGTGGCTCGGTTAGTAATATTGGTTTGTTTAACTTATTAAGAGCCGATTTCCAGACAACCTTTATTAGCAATTTATTACCACAATTAATATCTGCTGATGCAACTGCTGAAAATAGCAGGTCATTGATCAATCAAATTGGAATGTCTGTGCCAAATCGATTTAATGAATTTCAAAGTGATGCACAGAACTCTAGTGACAATATTACAAGAAATACCGGAGACAATTTAAAAGGGAATATTGACAATGCTCTAACGCAGTTGGGCACGGCTATAACTCAACAGCAACTTTTAGCCAGAGCAGAAGCCACGACTTGTGGTGGTTGCCACCAATTTTCTAACGGTGCTGATATTGGTACTGATACTAATGGAGACGCAATCAGGTGGCCTCGTAGCGCAGGCTTTGTTCATATCTCAGAAACAGGAAGCTTATCTCAGGCATTAACCGATGTTTTCTTACCTGTACGGGAACAAGTCTTGACTAACTTTGTTTGTGGTCATCTTGCTCCACCAATTCCAGCTTTAGAAAATGGTGTGACGAAACCTGGATTAACCGGCAGTCGAGCTGGAGAATTAAGGTTCACTCTTGAAGTACCTGAAGGGGCGAAAGATTTAGAGTTTATTATGGATAGTGGTTCTGGGGACCCTGATTTATATGTAAAATTTGGAACGCCTCCTACAGAAGTAACAGCCGCTGTACCAGCTACTGAGCTTGAGTGTGTTCCGTTTGTGGGCGGAACTAGTGAAAAATGTATTATGCCTTCTACTCAAGCTGGAACTTATCATGTAATGCTACGCGGTTTTAGTGCTTTTTCTGGTGTAAATTTAACTGCAAGTTTTATCGATACATTTAAAGTTTTAGAAAATGGTGTGACGAAATCTGGATTAACCGGCAGTCAAGCTGGAGAATTAAGATTCACTCTTGAAGTACCTGAAGGGGCGAAAGATTTAGAATTTATTATGGATAGTGGTTCTGGGGACCCAGATTTATATGTAAAATTTGGAACGCCTCCTACAGAAGTAACACGCTTTGTACCAGCTACTGACCTTGAGTGTGTTCCGTTTGTGGGCGGAACTAGTGAAAAATGCATTATGCCTTCTACTCAAACTGGAACTTATCATGTAATGCTACGAGGTTTTAGTGCTTTTTCTGGTGTAAATTTAACTGCAAGTTTTACGACGCCATGACCTGGTAGCGTTATCAGTTAGGGGTATTGTACATAACACAATATTTTTCGGTTATTGCTCTACAGGTTTTTACTATAAAGTCCTGTAGAGTCCGTCTGTAATTTTTAGGCTCATATGTCTTGTCATTGGTTATCTGGAGCAGAAGTTTACCTGATTTTAAGCTTAAAATATTATGTATCACGAGTACCTCTAGCCCGTTTTTCAATCATTCCAATACTGACATTGCCGCCTTCAATTCTAGCGGATGTCAGTTGATATTTTGCATAATTACAGATACCTGTTTTATGCTTTCTTAATGATTTAGCAAAGCGCTTAATGTAGGTCATATGCGTTTGGTCTGCTAACTTCACATCACTGCTCTCACTGCTCTCACTGCTCTCACTGCTGTTCCATTACCTCAGCTTAGTATTGCACCACAGTGCTTGTAGTTGCTGTTTCATCATATAGAGTGTATTCATTTCATATTTTCATCAAGTAATCGTTTGAGCTTTTTAGATTGACTTTCTGTTAGCTTATTGGCATTTTTCAACAGTAAATAGTGATAGCCTTTTATCAGTTCTTTTCCTTCTTTGTTTATTTTTCTGAACTCTGTTCTTCGCAGGTTGTTGATGGCTGCACTATAATTCTTTATCACATAAAACCGGTCGAAAATAATCTCTTATTGAGTTGAGAACTAGGAATAGTGGAGATTATACGAAGAAAAGTATTGTTGATCATTTTTCAGCCACTGTAGTCGAGTGAGTACAATAATAAAAAAGGCAAGATTTAAGACTGCCCCTTCGCTGCTTCTTAAATGTAATAATGAACCTCCAAGGTTCGTGATTTGTATGCTAGGTCGTGTGGGAGGGTAGGTGCTGTGAGGTATCTCCTTATCTCAAGTAGATTTGTATTAATTGTAAACTCAACTTTAACGCATCTCCTTACACACAAGTATTAGGTTTAATATAAATCAATGGGTTACGAGATTGTGATATTTTTATACAATTCCCTGTGTCCCTTGATTTTACTGGGTTCTTAAAATTCAGCCCATTTATGTAAGTCATTGATTTACTTAAAACACTAGACTTGTGTGTAAGGAGATGACTTTAACGCCATGCATGTACAAATAAGTGGGACTATGAATGATTTTATTCTTTTGAGGATATATTGTGCTTTCCACTCAACAATGGGAAATGAATCTTTATCAAGAAGAGCCTGTGTGGATACCTATGCTTCAGGGGGTAAAATAAAACTACCATTCTTAGAAAGTGGGTGTTTTTTAGCTCTTTTCAGCTATATGTGATTGGAAGAGTTCAATGAACCCAAGCACTTGCCTTGGTAGATATTGGCGACTTGGATAAACTAATTGTAAGCCTGTTTTTTCATCATCGCTATGTTGAAAACCGAGTGCAAATTCATCCAGAATGGTAAGTAAACTTCCTGCTACAAGATCACTTTTAACATCCCAGATTGATTTATAGGCAATGCCAGAACCAGCCAAAGCGAATTGACGAATAATCGCACCATCATTACTGATAAATACGGGATTAATTTTAACGGTTTGATTCCCCTTACTTGAATGAAATCGCCATTCATTTAATGGCTCGCCCAGCCGCTCCATCACTAAACAACGGTGCTGATCTAAATCTCTTGGTTTTTTGGGTATGCCGTGCTGTTCAAGATAATCAGGCGAAGCAACCAATACCCGATGATTATTGGCAAGTTGACGGGCGATTAAATTGCTATCGGGCAAGTTGCCAAACCGAACAGCTAGATCAAATCCATGCTCAACTAGATTCATCACGCCATCGGTAAGATGTAGATACGGGGTTACATTAGGGTTTTGAATAACAAATTTTGAAAGTGCTGGTGCAACAAACTGTCGTCCGAAATCGGATGGTGCGGTAATTCGCAGTTGACCTGACAAGGTTTCTTTATCATGCAGTAGTATTGCTTCTGCACCCTCTACTTCTGCCAATACGCGCAAGGAAGCGTTATAAAAGCGTTGCCCAGCATCCGTTAAGGAAATTTTACGAGTGGTGCGATTCAATAACCGAGTATTGTATTGTTGCTCTAAGGCCTTAATGCGTGCTGTCATACTAGCAGGAGATAGTCCTATTTGTCGTCCAGCAACCGCTAGTCCTCCAGCCTTTACGACCTTAACAAACAGTTCCATATTATCTATTTTGCTCATATTCTTCAGAAAAAATGAATAATGTTTTTAGTATTTAATCAATTGTTGTTATTTTCTACAAGTATTAAATTACATACCAAGCTTAATTAATGGTTAACGAAAATGAAAATTGAGATAAATCACGTTTTAATTCGCACCACTCACCTTAAAGAAATGAGCCAGTTTTTGACACAAGCCACTGGCTTAAAGGAAGGTTTCCGACCACCCTTTAATTTCTCTGGCACTTGGCTGTACAGTCATGACAAACCATTGGTGCATTTGGTTGAAATCAACTCTGATAATAATGGTTATTCAGATTATCTTGGTCAGCAATCATCAGTTGCAGAAATTGGCTTGGGAGCTGTTGACCATATTGCTTTTACTGGGGGTAATTATCTACAGTTGATTGAGCGTCTTAGACAGCAGCAGATTGAATACTTTGAACGCATGGTGCCTTTAACTGGCGAATATCAGGTTTTCGCTGAAGGCCCAGATGGACTGAAGCTAGAACTGTTATTTAAAGCAGCTGAAATTTCTAGCATAAATTAAGGAATGAGGGACATCAAATGAAAGCAATCGGTTTATATAAATATTTGCCCATTAAAGATAAAAATAGTCTTCAAGATGTGGAAATAGCAGAACCAGAGGTTAATGGACATGATTTGCTGGTACAAGTACAGGCAATATCAGTTAATCCCGTGGATACTAAAATACGCGCACCAAAAGAAAAAATTGAAACAGAACCTCGTGTCTTAGGGTGGGATGGCTCGGGAATAGTCGTTGCTATTGGTGCCGATGTGATGCATTACGCTATTGGCGACCAAGTTTATTACGCAGGTGATATTACTCGTTCTGGTTCTAACAGTGAGTTTCAGTTGGTTGATGAGCGCATTGTAGGTAAAAAACCGACTACTTTATCATTTGACCAAGCTGCCGCACTGCCATTGGCCAGTATTACGGCCTGGGAGGCATTGTTTGATCGCTTAGGGATTTCTGCTGAGGGTGATGATGCAGGGAAATTAATTCTGATTATCGGTGCTGCTGGGGGTGTCGGTTCAATAGCGACTCAACTGGCTAGCAAAGTAGCGAAGCTGAATGTGATTGCCACTGCCTCGCGAGAAAAATCACGAGAATGGTGTTTAAAGCATGGTGCTAATAGTGTTATCAATCATGGTAAACCTTTAAATGAAGAACTTGCCGATATAGATATAGCGACTGTAGATTACATCCTATGTCTGAACAATACTGATCAGCATTGGTTGGGTATGACAGAAGCCATCAAACCTCAAGGCAAAATTTGTTCAATTGTTGAAACTTCAAATGTTGATCACGGTCGCTTGAAAAGCAAAAGCGTAAGCTTTGTCTGGGAATTTATGTTTACCCGCTCCATGTATCAAACATCCGACATAATTGAGCAACAGCGGTTATTGAATAGGGTTGCAGAACTGATTGATGAAGGTGAACTAGTCACCACCGCGAGCAAACTTATCCAGCCTATTAATGCAGAGAATTTGCGTAAGGCTCATTCAATGATTGAGCAAGGTGACTCAATCGGAAAAATAGTCCTTTCCGATTGGGTTTAAATTTAACAACGCACATAAATAAAGGAATTAACATGACATATTCCCAAATAATTAAAGCGGTTTCTATAGCGATGGCAATAACTGCATCTGGGGTTGTTCAGGCTGAGACCATTATCCAGCAAAAACCCTTCTGGCCCAATAATGCACAACTGGTGATTTCCATTTCTATGCAGTTTGAAGCGACAGCTCAAGATGCTACTGACTCAGGCCCTTTTCCGCCTTTAGATTCCAAATACACTGATACCATTACATCCTCTTGGTATCAATATGGCATGAATGAAGGAATCCCAAGATTGCTTAACCTTTGGGACAAACATAATATTAAAGTGACATCTCATATGGTTGGTCGAGCTGTTGAGTTAAATCCTGAACTTGCAAAAGAAGTGGTTGCAAGAGGTCACGAAGCATCAGGGCATGGATACACCTGGACTCCACAATATTCAATGACGGAAAATGAAGAACGCGCCTCTTATATTAAAAGTGCAGATATTATAGAAAAAGTGACGGGGACTCGACCTGTTGGTTTTAATGCATTTTGGATGCGCCACTCACCAAAAACGCTTGAGATTTTGCAGGAACTCGGTTTTATCTACCATACTGATGACCTTTCTCGTGATGAACCCTCAATAACACCTGTAAAAGGCAAACCGTTTTCAGTCGTTCCCTACACATTCCGTAATAACGATATTGTTCGCTATATGGGAAGTACTGCGATGACGGGTGCAGCTTATACACAAGATTTAAAGGATGAATTTGATGTGCTGTACACCGAAGGAAAAACGCGTAGACGTATGATGTCAGTGAGCGCACATGATCGATTGGCAGGTACACCTGCACGGGTTAAAGCGCTGGATAATTTTATTAGCTACGCTAAGCAACATAAGGGCGTAGTGTTTATGCGTAAAGATGAAATTGCACATTGGGCGCTAACACACAAAGACACGCCCGCTGAAAATCAGGGAAACGGAGCGATAGCAGAGTGATGATTTTTAGTCCGCGGTAGGCGTCAGGGAAATTTGCCAATCCGACGTATGCGATAGCATGCGAGGGCGGCTAAAATTTTATACCGAAA
>WTAG01000567.1 GCA_013139755.1 Methylomarinum sp.
GAGAGAAGCATCTCAAATTCTTGCTGAGGGTAACTTTCATTCACTACCTGTTGTAGATCAACAGCAGCAGATTGTGGGAATGGTTACAATGACTGATTTAATTCAATACCTTAATGACCAATATTAATGGTCTGATTATAACTATCTAGTCTAGTCTAGTAAAGTGGGCTGGGGGAGTGAAAAACCTTCAGCCATTTGTTTGCATTCAGGATGAGTCAATCGTTATTGAATTCTCAGTTCTTAAGCAAAATATCTTTATTCTTTATTCTTTATTCTTTATTCTTTATTCTTTATTCTTTATTCTTTATTCTTTATTCTTTATTCTTTATTCTTTATTCTTTATTCTTTATTCTTTATTCTTTATTCTTGAAGAGAGTTAATAACTCTTCAACCATAGGTCTACAGTTTATATTGACTTCGGAAATATCTAATACGCCTTGACGTAAACCAAAGGCTACGGACAATAATGGATCATTAATATCAACATAGGACTTATATAGTTCAAGTGCAATATCATTATGAAACTGGTGAATTTTATCATTCACATCCCAGACAGTTATTTCATTATTTTCCCATTTGTCAAAACTGTTCTTAACTATATTAAGACAACGAAATAAATCTCGTTCATAGGCTATTGCAACCAGTTCACGTAGATGTTTTTTTTGACTTTTTGTTATTTCCATAAGTTTTCCCCTTTATATATTAGGGCTGAGGATCAATGCCGTTAAGTTAATAAAATTGACATAGGATATGCAGAGGAACGAAGCTCATCTTACGATGTTATGCGCTTGACAACAACTCCAGCTATGCTCCACTACATACCATCATATTGGTATTCCTAGCATCAACCTACCGTGCTTTGATAATACCTTTATACCTACGGTTAACTTCTTCCCAGTCAATATGCCGCATAAATTTTTTAATATACAATTCCTTATTATTCTTATAATCGACGTAAAAAGCATGTTCATAAACATCTATCACGACTAAAGGTGTCGCCATCCAAAGTACCCCTGTAGCATGTTTATCACTAACCACATTGTATAGCTTGCCATTAAGCGGATGAAAAGCCAGCATGGCCCAGCCTGAAGCTGATTTGGCACTTGCTTGAAAATCAGCAGCCCATTTTTCAATCGAACCAAATCGTTTTTTAATTTCTGCGTGGATTTCTTTATTGGGGTTACTAGCTTTGGCAGTCATTCCATCGAAATATAGTTCATGTAAAACAACACTATTTGCTTTATTAGTTCTGGCGCGTTGAATTGCTCCGTATGCGCTGGAATCAATTGCAGTACCCTCATTAATATCAGACTGTAACTTCATATCGGCAGCAACATACCCCCGCAGAGCCCCGCCATAATGAGCCGTGTGATGTGGTGTAATTTGTTCTTCACTAAGAAAGCTTGGAATAGATTTGTAACGCAGTGGTTTTAATTGACCAGTAACCAAGCCCCCCTCATATTCAATGCTTTGTTCATTGGTATTAGCATATCCGGATAAAGGCAATGCCCCTGCAGTTACACCCAATGATGTAACCAGAAAGTTACGACGAGAAATATTTTTCATTACATATCACCTTTGTTATTAGTTTTAGCCTGGTAGGTCAGTAGGTTGGGGTGACGATAGGAACCCCAACAAGAATATCAAGACCTCTCTCCACATTCAATTTCAGCTGTACATTCGTACTTACCTCCCCAATCAGGCTTTAATATTTCTTCAGAAATATACCGGTGAATAGTAGAGTATGGCCAATCTACAGCATGATCAACATAATTATGTTTAACAGGATTGTAATGAATGTAATTCACATGATTTTCATAATCCAGTTCATCACGAATAAGGTGCTCCCAAAATCGACGTTGCCAAATACCTCGTTCACCTTTTGATTTTCGGCTTTTATTAATTCTTTCATTTTTAGGGATTTGCCGAGAAAAGTTGGCTTTAATTAATGCCCAGCGGGTTGAATAGTCGTGATCATCTAATGGCAAGGTTAATAGAGCATGGAGGTGTTCGGGTAAAACAACCATTGCATCAAGTTGAAAAGGATGTTGTTTTTTCACCTGATTCAAAACATTCCGTAATATATCAATATTATCTGTTAATAATGCTTTATTACGCTCAGCCAAATTTACAGTGAAAAAATATGTTCCTCCTTTGATATTGGCTCGTCGATATTGCATATTTATGACCTTGGTTTGAAGATGTTGGGGTTCCTATCGTCACCCCAACCTACCGTGCTAATTTCCCACATAGCCCCTCTTTGAAAGCATAACTATTCTTCATAGGTAAATTTTACTTGATACTCTGAAAACTAGGAAAACTTACACTAAAATAAAAGCCTGATTCTATTTGCTAGATATTGATATGTCAATTACCAAAACAGTAAGGTAGGTTGGGGTGGCGACAGGAACCCCAACAATAAAGATCAAAACCTTTAATTTTATTTGTTAATAATGCTTTATTACGCTCAGCTAGATTCACAGTGAAAAAAATATGTTTCTCCTTGTATATTGGCTTGTCGTTATTGCATGTTTATGATCTTGGTTTGAAGATGTTGGGGTTCCTATCGGTCACCCCAACCTACTTCACTATGCTACAACTTGTCTTTCCTTAACCCCTTCCAGCAACAAGTAAAAACAAGGCACCAGAATCAAAGTAATAAACGTAGCAAATAAAACCCCAAAAGCCAGCGAGACGGCCATTGGAATTAAAAACTGGGCTTGGGTATTACTGCTAAACATCATAGGCATCAGGCCTATAAAAGTGGTGAGTGAGGTCAGTAATATGGCTCTAAACCGAGCTCTTCCCGCTTGTACTACCGCATTAAATAAATCCGCGCCTTTTTGCCTGCAGCGATTGATATAATCTACTAGCACCAGGCTGTCATTAACCACTACACCGGTTAAAGCCAGCATACCTAAAACGCTTTGTATGGTGAGGTCGAGTCCAAGCAACATATGACCTATTACCGCACCAATTAAACCAAAAGGGATAACGGACATGACGATAAAAGGTTGTGAGTATGATTGAAACGGGATGGCTAATAAGGCGTAGATGATAAATAAAACCAAGATCATTCCCAGTCCCAAACTTTTAAAGGATGCTCTGGTTTCTTTAGCTTCGCCTTCTTCTACAAATGAAACGCCAGGGTGGTCTTGTAATATTTCATTTATAAAAACATCCATTTCTGCCCGTAGTATGGGTAATTGTACGGCTTTCTGATCTGCATCGGCTGTGACATGAATGGTTCTATAACGCTCTGAACGATGAATAACCGCAGGAGCTCGGGTAATTGAAATATCTGCCACCTGCTGAATGGGCACTTCATTACCATCGGCCGTACGAATTTTCATAGACTCCAGACTTGCAATCGATTGACGGTCTGATTCGGGGTAACGGATATACACTTTAACTTCTTCGCCATCACGTTGCATACGTTGTACTTCCATACCATGAAAGGCTCCTCGTACTTGTAGGCCGAGGTCTCGACTACTTAAGCCTAAAAGCTCTGCTTCCGGTTTGATTTGTAATTGGACTTGTTCTTTACCTTGCGAGAAATCATCGCCCACATCAAACACCCCCGGGTATTGAGCGAGCTGTTTCTTTATTTTTGCGGATACCTTATTAAGCTCATCAAAATCATGGCCTTTTAGCATAAAATCGATAGGGTTGGCAGGTCTAAAAATGGAGGCACTAAAGGTCAGCTTTTTAGCGCCTGCTACAGGCCCAACCATTTTCCGCCATTCTCTGGCCAGTTGCGTACTACTGACGGGATTACTACGCATTTCTTGTGGAATAATCTCAAAACTAACACGCCCCTGATTGGGTTTTAATCCCATACGCACGCTACCCTGAATACTTACCGTTGAGTAGACATTGGTGATAATTTTTTCATCTGGATTCTGGCTATTATATTTTTCGCGTATTGCCAGCGCTGCTTTTTCAATACGAGCAATATGCTGACTGGTGACTTCATAAGGCGTACCTTCGGGTAGTGTTAATTGCGATCTGGCAATTTCACTTTGTACCCGAGGGAAAAAAGTGAATCGTATCCAGCCACTAAAAATAGTGCTACAAATAATCACTAAAACACTAAAAAAAAGGGCGAGGGTTAGGCCTGGTCTCTTTAGGGCTTTGTTTAAAAAAGGTTGATAGATCTCATTAATAAAGTAATCCAGGTAATAACTGACTTTGTCTTGAGCCCTTTTTAATAAAGGAAAAGTTTTCTCTTCCCGCATATGTTTAAGATGCGCAGGTAAAATCAGCTTGGTTTCAACTAATGACAGTATCAAGACTGGAATAACAATCGCAGGAATCATGGTAAACATCTTACTCCGCGCACCTTCCATGGTTAATAAAGCAGCAAAGGCAACGATAGTGGTTAAGACTCCAAAGGTGACTGCTGTCGCAACTTCTTGCGTACCCCGTATAACAGCTTCTGTCGGGTCTTCATCAGTCCCCATATGTTTATAAATATTTTCACCGGTGACAATAGCATCATCAACCACAATCCCTAAAACTAAAATAAAGGCAAACATACTGGTGTAATTGATGGTGACATCAAACATCGGCATAAAAGCAAATGCACCAATAACCGACACTGGAATACCCAATACCACCCAGAAAGCCAATTCCATACGCAGAAACAGGGTTAACAAGATAAAAACTAAAACAGCACCTTGTATTGCTGTTTGTATTAATGATGAAATACGGTTGTTAATATATTTTGAACGATCACGCCAATATTCAATAGTCACGCCTGGCGGCATTCTGGTTTGAGCTTCACTCAAGTAACTCTTCACTTGTTGAGATATTTCTAAAGCATCTTGATTACCTAAGCGAAAAATCTCAATCATCACCGAGGGTGAGCCATTAAAGCGAGATAAAATGGGCAGATCAACAAAGCTATCATGTATTTGTGCAATATCACCAATACGCAGACTGGTGCCATCAGAACGAGTCTTAACCACAATATCTGCAAAATCAACACCTTTATAAAGCTGACCTTTAGTCCGCACTAAAAATTCATGATCACCCGTTTTAATAGCTCCTGCTGGAAGGTCTATAGATGAGCGCCTAATTGCTTCTGCTAAATCGAGGATACTGAGTTCATATTCACGTAATTGCTGTTCAGAGACTTCGATAGAAATTTCAAAGGGTCTAATACCGGTAAGATCAACTTGGGTAACGCCAGGTAAGTCAGCAATTTCATCACGCACCTGTTTACCCAATGTACGTAACTCTGTTTCTGGCAAATCGCCGCTGACTGAAATACTAATCACTTCAAAGCGTCTGGACATCACGCCAACTTCAAGGTCTTCTAACTCCTCAGGGAAACTGTGAATAAGATCGACTCTGGACTGAATATCAGTCATCACTTCTCTATATTCATAACCGTCCGCTGATTCCATGGTGACAGATCCGCCGCCTTCACTAGAGGTACTGCGTAATTCTGTTATTCCTGGCAAGTCATATATGGCTTCTTCAATCCGGCTAGTTACTGATTTTTCTATATCTTCAGGGGTCCCGCCAGGATAGTTGAATTTAACAAACAGGCGACTGCGCTCGTATTGAGGTGATGATTCAACAGGCACCATGGTTATCATAACGAAGAGGCCACTAAGGACAATCACGCCCATTAGCAGGTTGGCGGCAACGCGGTTACGTGCAAACCAGACGATTAGTGAATTCATAGGATGTGCTTATCTCTTGTATTGATTGGAAGTGAGGCTTTAGAGGCTGTGAAAGTATTAAGCTCTTATCCCCCTCTTTAGCAAAGAGGGGTTAGGGGAGATTTGAATTTATAAAATAAAGTTTTTAAGATCAATGACCTTTTTTTTATAAAATCCCCCTCTATCCCCCTTTTCCAAAGGGGGAGGTCAAAAAGAGAATACTGTCACTGCCTCTAAAGCCCCACTTCCTAGCTTAAACTGTTGAATATAGGATGTGCTGAGGAACGAAGCCTACCCTATATTAATACCTTGACCATTAAGAATATTAATGCGAAGTAGTCGGCCGCTTCCCTTTGCCTTTTTTATGATTGTGACCGTGTTTACCTGCTTTAGCGACATCCGAAGCTCGGTTCACTTTGGCATTATTTGCTGCAAAAGGCACGTAAGTGACACACAACTCTTCTCCTGCTGATAAGCCTTTTTTAACCAGTAACTTATCTTGGGTTTCCCATAAAATCTTGATGGTTTTTCGTTGTAAGCGGCTTTCTTTGTCAACCACCATAATGGTATCGTTTCCTTGTACTGCTGTACGAGGAAGCGCGTAGACATTTTCTAAAATTTGCCCTTTAATATCCGCTTTTACAAATTGGCCAATTTCTAGTGGCGGTCTGTTGTCGCTATGTCTTTGATAGGGGTTATCTATCTGTACAATAACAAACACCTGGCGAGTGGCTCTATCAACACTGCCTTCAGTTCGAACGACCTTACCTTTCCATTCAAAACTTTCACCCCCTATAGTGGCATAAACTGTGGCTTCCGGACCCTTGTACGGCTTGTTCGACTCACCACGATAAGAACGCGGTAAATTAATCATGCCACGTTGTTTTTCTGTAATAGGTAGTCGAACTTCCACATAATCAATGGCAAAAATCTTAGCCAGTGGATTGCCTGGAGAAACGTATTGTCCTCGGTCAACAAATTGTTCCAGAATACGGCCTGCATAGGGTGCTTTGATCCGTGTACGTTTTAAATCCAGCTCAACGCGTTGCAGCTGTGCTTTTGCCGATGCTACACCTGCCTGGGCTCTAGCCAGTTGAGGTTTATGTAACACAAGATCCGAAGGCGCTTCGCTTCGCCCTAATCTTTTCCAGTTATCTGCTGCCTGATCTGCTTGCGCCTGTTCTTCTTTAAAATTAAACACCGCTTCAGACAGGGTGGCTTGAGCTGATTTTATATCCAGCTTATAGTCTGTTGAGTCTATCGTGATAAGCGTATCGCCTGGCTCAAAAAACCCACCAGGACGAAAATTGGATGATACTTTAATGATTTCACCCGAGATACGGGGAATCAAGGTTGTTGTTGTCCTTGGTTCAACAATGCCCTGAGTACTAATAAGGATAGGAAAGTCTTGTGCTTGTAATTTGACAGTTTCAACGGTCAATGTTTTTGGGTGAGAGGGACGGCGTTTGGCAGCAGGTTTATTTATAAAAATTACATAAGCAATCAATAGGGCCACTGCGATAACGAAAAGAGGAAGTAGTTGTCGAATTAATTTCATTTTGATATTGGGGTAAGTACTGGGCCACCGAGTGCCAAATAAAGGTTTACGCGGTTTTGCAAGCGTTGTTTACGTAATTCAAGTAAGCTGTTTTCCGAGTTAAATGCACGACGCTGTGCTTCCAGCAGAGTGATAATATCTGTCAGACCTGTAATATAATCATTTTCAGCTAGGCGTTCAGCTTCATTAGATTCAATGGTTTCAGCTTGCATGAGTATCTGTTGCTTTTGTAACCATTTTTCAGCTGCCATGGTCGTTTCAACCTCTTGAAAAGCAGTTAAAACAATCTGTGAATAATCCGCTGCCGCTTGTTTTACCCGTGCTTTTGCTTGGCTACGTTCTGCAAATAATTGAGAACCATGAAATAATGGCTGGGTCAGATTACCCGCTATATTCCAGATTAAAACTTCAGGGTTGAAAATTTCATTTATTTTCTGTGTACTGGTACCGCCGCTACCACTGATTTGTATAGTGGGAAACATGTTTTTTCTGGCTTTTATCATCCGTTGGTCAGAAGCAAAAAACCGTTGTTCAGCAGCAATAATATCGGGTCTGCGTTCAAGTAAATTTGAGGGAACACTGTTTGGCAGAGAATGAGTGACAGAGGGGAGTTGCTCTGGTAATTTCAGGTTTGCTGATGGATAGCGACCTAATAAGGATTCAAGGGTTCGGGTTGTTTCATCCTGAACTTTAAGAAAGTTCTGCTTGCGACCTTGTGCATTTAATAGACTGCTTCGTGCCAGACGCACATCAAGTGCTTGATAAAGTCCTCTATCATAACCCCCCTCAATAATATCCAAAGCATTTTGAAAACTAACAATAGTCTTTTCTGCCAGCTTAACCTGTTGTTTAGCAACAATGGCATCAAACCAGGTTTTTGTAATATTAGCCGCTAAAGAAAGTTCTGCTGCATGCAAATCGGACTCGGATGCAGTTTGTTCATGTTGAGTGGCTTCCAATTCGTTGCCAAGCTTATACCAAAGGTCTATTTCCCATATAAAATCCAGACCAAAACCGACATTATTAGTACGTGAAGAGGAGACGGAAAAACCTGCCGCATTACTGCGCTGGTTTCTACTGGCTCTAACGCCAGCATTTATTTTTGGCGAGAAGGCAGACCATGATAACCAGGTTTGGTCTTCAGCAATTTCAATGCCCGCAATTAAGCTTTGTATACTTGGGTTTTGGCTAAACGCTTCTGCAACCAGATTATTTAGTTGAGGATCTGAAAATTCATCTAACCAAGGGCGGACTGATGCCTGTCTTTCTGAGCTTGCAGAAGACCATTGCTCAGGTATTTTTACTGTTTCAGGTGCCGAATCAGTTGGACTAAAATAACTACAACCTGGAAGTGTTAAGCCAAGCGACACGATACAGGGAAGTGTTAGTAAAAAGTTTTTATTATTTTTTAATGCCATGTTTATCTTCTTAATAATTGTTTGTCTTTGGCGCTAAACTTTCGGACAAAGCTAAACAAATCTTCTAAAATCATATAATTAATAGGAATCAGTAATAAGGTGATAAAAGTGGCAAACAAAATGCCAAAACCAAGTGAAACGGCCATCGGAATTAGAAATTGAGCCTGTACATTTTTTTCAAACATCAGCGGTAATAATCCCGCAAAAGTCGTTAGGGAGGTTAGCATAATTGGACGAAAACGGGCGGCTCCTGCACGGGTAACGGCAAGGTGAAGATCATCTCCAGCCTGTTTTTTGCGATTGATAAAATCAACCAGCACCAAGCTGTCGTTAACCACGATACCAAGCAGGGCAACCATTCCGAGAATACTATTAATAGTTAGATTGATACCTAAGATCATATGGCCGAGTACGGCGCCTAATAAGCCAAATGGAATAGCAGACATAATAATTAATGGCTGGCTATAGGACCTAAAAGGAATGGCAAGCATGGCATAAATTCCAACTAATGCCAGTAATGTGCCGGATACGGCACTGGAAAATGATTCGGCCTGGTCTTTAGCTTCCCCTATTAAATTGTATTGTATCCCTGGGTGAGAACCAATGGTCTGTTTAAGCCAGACGTTCAAGTCTCGTTTTAAGACCTCCATCTGTACCGTCTTTTTGTTGATATCTGCGGTGACATTAAGGGTACGAAAACGATCGGTACGATGGATTGCAGCGGCACTTCGGTCAACGGTTATTTGAGCAACATCGGCAAATGGAATTTCTACTCCTGTTGGCGTACGAATATACATTTGATTCAAGTTAGCAAGTGACTGCCTCTCTGCTGCGGGATAACGTACAACGATACGAATGTCATCTCGTCCTCGCTGTATCCGCTGCGCTTGCTGACCAAGAAATGCCTGTTGTACCTGACGAGCTAAATCATCCAGCGTGATTCCCAGAAGTTCT
This sequence comes from Methylomarinum sp., assembly GCA_013139755.1. The sequence continues at coordinate 9,603 of WTAG01000567.1, forward strand.
GCTTCGGGCTTGATGCTGAGCTGTAACTCTTCTTTACCCTGTTCATAGTTATCAGAAATATCAAATACGCCAGGATACCCCATTAGATAACTTTGTACCTGCTCAGAAAGTTCAGTTAATAGTTCAAAATCCTGGCCTTTTAATTCGATATCCAGCGGCATACCACCATGACGGATATGACCAACAAAACTGACTTTTTCTGCACCAGGAATTGAGCCAATCTGTCTTCTCCATTCTTTGGCTAACTGCTGAGAACTAATGCTCAATGAGCGAACTTCTGGTGGCACGATTTGAAACATCACTCTGCCAAGATGCGACTGAGGATTACTTGTCCCCCCTGTACTACCAACAGAACTAAAAATAGCAGTAATAATACTTTTACCTGTCTCTGGGTCTATATATTTTTTCTGTAAATGTTCTGCCGCCTTAGCCATTTGGTACACATATTTTTCAGTGGTTTCAAACGGGGTGCCAACAGGCATGGTCAACGAACCTCTCGCTGTATCGCTTTGAGTTCTAGGGAAGAATGTGAAGCCAATCTGTCCACTGGCAATCAAAGTAACTAATACAATGGCAATGCCCAGAAACACAGAGAGTGATAAATATCGCCGCTGGACTATTTTACTTAAAAATGGCGTATAAAAACGCTCAATAACTGATTCTAAACCATCTGCAAAACCACGTTGCCAACGACTCAGTAGGTGGTCATCGTCATTATCATCAATACGCAGGTATTTAAGATGCGCTGGTAAAATAAATTTCGATTCAATAAATGAAAAAATCAGTACCGAAATAACAATAATAGGGACGACATTAAAAATACGGCTGAATGAACCGCCAGTATTCATCATCAATCCATAGAACGCCATGATGGTCGTTAACATACCAAAGGTGACAGGGACTGCAACATCTTGCGTCCCTTTAATAGCAGCCGTTGTGCCATCAGGGTCTTGTTTATTGCGTAGGCGCGAATAAATACTTTCACCGGTAACAATGGCATCATCAACTACCAGTCCCAACACCATAATAAAAGCACCAACACTGGTGTAGTTAATACTTATTCCCATAATCGGCATCATTGCAAAAGAACCAATAATGGCCACAGGAATACCAACAGATACCCAGATTGCAATGGACAGGCGTAGAAACAAAGTCAATACAATAAAAATAAGAATCATACTCTGCACTGCACTATTTAACAGTGTGGATAATCTTATTTTGATTGATTTGGCATGATCTCGCCAATAGGTCAATTCAACACCGGGTGGCAATGTACTTTGTTTGTCGGCTATATAATCTTTAACCGTTTGTGCAATTTCAATAACACTTTGGGTGCCAACTCTGAATACTTCAATTTTTACACTTCGTTTATCATTAAATGAAGTGGACAAAGGCTCTTCTTCAAAACCATCAATTACGGTAGCGATATCACCTAACCGCAGATGACTGCCATCTTCACGAGGCAGTAATATAATCCGTTCAAAATCAGCTTTTACATAAGCCTGACCTTTAGTACGTAACAAAATTTCACCAGCAGAAGACTTCACCACCCCAGCAGGTAAATTAAGTGATGAGCTTTTAATCGCTTGAGTCACATCTCCCAGTGTTAAACCATAACGTCGCAGGTTTTTTTCAGATACCTCAATAGCGACTTCATAGGGCCTGACAGAGGTTAATTGAACTAAAGAAACGCCCGGTAGTGCAGCAATGTCATCACGAACCCATTCACCAATCTTGCGTAATTCACTCTCAGGAATATCCGCAGCAACAATCACGCTAATCACTTCCCAGCGTCTTTGTGCAACTGCAATCACAGGCCGTTCACTATCATCAGGAAAGGTATTAATGGTATCAACTCGAGCTTTTATATCTTCCAGTAGTTTTCTCGGGTCGTAAGTTTCAAGCACTTCAAAAGTAACAGTGGCACTACTTTCTACGGCGGAGGAACTGATACTTTTAATCCCCTCAAGGTCTTGAGTAATTTCTTCAATACGAATAACAATACTTTCTTCAACTTCCGCAGGGGTTGCACCTCGGTATGCCACAGTCACAGTAATACTGTCCATTTGTGAGGCTGGGTGGGCTTCAACAATAATTTTTCCTAATGATGCAATGCCCCATAGCAGAATGGCAAGCATCAGTAAATTGGCTGCAATGCTGTTTCGGGTAAACCAGCTGATAAGGGCATTCATTTATATTGATCCAGGGTGGTGTATATTTTCAAGACGATACGGTTTTAAATTTATTAGCATATAGAAGGTTATCGGGGCACTGTCTTTAGTGTAGTAAAAAACGTAACTCAACATTCCAGCTAAAGTGTTGGGTTACGTTATCGCGCTTTGCTTGATAAGCTAACCCAACCTACATTATTTAAGCAGACCAAAGCCTGCGTCCCAGAATACTAATGCTCTGAGTTTTATTAAGAATAGTCAAAATATAAAGCAAATAATGCGCCAATACTTAGTTTATAAGCCTGTGGCTTGTATAGAGCCATGTAAAGAATAACAAAGACATAATAACAACGAAGTAGCCATAAAAAACTGTCGATATTATTTTTAAGCGTATTGCTGTATAAGTTTCTTGTAAGTCATATCCCACAGTAAGTAGGTCATATCCCACATAAAAGGACAGGTTTTCAAGGTCTCTAATATTCAAAATGTTCTGTAAGGCATGCTTATAAGCGAATCTCCCATGTTGGCTTAAATCCTGCTTTATTCTTTTGAATCACTTTTCTTTAAGTTGAATGGATAAGCAGGAGTTACCATGAAACATTCTTTAGCTTTAATATTATTGGGCCTGGTATTAAGTAGTAAATTATTTGCCAGTACTGAGCAACTCTGGTTTTCTGATCAGCCACCTGATAAGTCGATGATTAAAAAAATGCGAATGCGTCATGGCGGCTATGTTCATGTCGATAAGGGTGTTGATGTAAAGCAGTTATGGTTAAGACGAGGCGAGAGCCTGCAAAAATCTGCTTATTTAGAATCGGCTGAAGGTGAGTATCAGGTATTAAATGTTCAGGCAGATTTAGATCAGTCTGAAATCGAGAAAAATTCAAAACAACAGTCAATTCGCTTCCCAATGCCTGATGAAGGGTATTACAACGCTTATTTTACTGAGCGCCTGGTTAGCAATAGCATATTAGGGGTGAAAACGGCTAAAGCTGAGATTCTAAAGCATAACTGTAGAAACGGGCATAAATACGATAGAAATCTGGTAAATTCACAACAATGGAATGATGCGCCATTGGATATCGTTAGATTGCGCCTGCCAGAGGAGGATTTTCATACCCGTATCCGATCTGGCACATTAGTAAAATTTCAAGTGTTTCATCAAGGCAAGCCAGTAGTAGGTGCCAATGTAAAACTAGAAACTAAACGGGGCTGGATCAAGTCTACCCTAAGTGATAAGCAAGGTATTGCCAGTTTTCAAATTATTCAAGATAACTTCTTTGATGCAGATAAAGCTGAAAAAGAGGGTGAAAAAGTCGAACGTGGCCATGGCGGGCGGGTACGTATCAGGGATGGTTATCTGGTCACAGCACAGTATCAGACAGATGAGGCGGGTATATTGGCTGACAAAGTATTTAGCAAAACAGAATATACCGTTTCATCAACAGGGCGTTATTACCCACAACAACTGGCTAAAAAATCTTCAGAACAAGCGCTATGGTTTGCAAGTGCGGGTATGTTGGTCATGGGGGTAGGCGGCTATAGCTACCGTAGGCGACGAGTTAAACCTTTCAAGGAGGAACAGTTTGATGAGCATTAAGTCACGGATAGACAGGGTAGATCTACGCCCTTTTCGCTTCTGGTTTCAACTGCTGGCGTTTATATTTCTGGTTTATGGTGGGCATTTAGCGGTTGATCTTGGGAATAGTTTGCCAACTTTTTCCTGTGGCTATAACAGTAAAGGTACGGCTGGAGTGTGTTATTTATTACCTTTGCAACATCAATTGGCCCAGCCCTGGGAACGATTGTTCAGTCCAGCGGGTATTGCGGTACTAAGCGGCTTTGGTTTGTTTATTTTATGGTTTGTGGTGCTTAACAAGGCCTGGTGTGGCTATATCTGTCCTTTAGGGACTATTCAGGACTGGATAACAGGGCTACGCAAACGTATGGGGATTCCCTATAGCAACTACAGTGATGATCATTTTAATAAACTTAAAGTCATTAAATATTTTTTATTATTGGCTTTAATCTTTATACCGCTGGCGATAGGTGGGCAGTTTATCTCTCATGACTGGGGTGTACCTTTTTGTAAGATTTGTCCAGCCAGAATGATTATTCCAGCATTTAATGGCGACTTTTCCCAGTGGACCATCGACTTTTCCAGTAATACCAAAATGGTATTGACGGCATTAGGTATGTTTATCGTCGGTTTATTTTTAGTGGGTTCTTTTGTAAAAAAACGCTTCTTCTGCTTTTTTTGTCCAATGAGTGCTTTTCATTTTATTTTTTCAAAACTATCCATCTTAAAGTTAAAAAAAGACGGCTCAAAATGTACTGTGTGTGGGGATTGTTATCGTGTTTGTGATATGCAAATCAAGCCTATTGCAGACGATATTAAGAGTGTAGATATTTTAAAAGATGATTGTATTTTTTGTTTAAAGTGTGTTGCAGCCTGCCCTGAAGAGGGCGCGCTAAAAGTTGATATATTAGGGGAAACAGTATTTGAAGCAACCCGAGGTGGCTTTAATAAACGCATGGGGAACGAAAAAAATGACAGTTGAAACCGAGCAGAGAGAGATTGAAGATAGTCAGCAAAAGCATATTCGTCATCAGGGTATGGAAGCAATGCAGGTGTTAGATGTTATTGAAAAAGATTTTTCTGATAACCCTGAAGCTATGCAGTATTTTTACGATTTATTCAGAGATGTCTATTGCAATGGTATCAAGCCTCATCCTGATAAAGAAATGATTGGTACCATGTGTGTGCAAGTCCCTGATGAAATTATTCATGCAGCGGGAGGAATTCCTGTACGCATGTGTAATGGTTTTTATAGAGAGGAAGAGGCGGGGGGCGAGTTTATGCCCGCTAAGTCCTGCTCATTAGTCAAAGCCTCACTGGGTATGCTGAAAAGTAAAACTAACCCTTATAGTGACGGTATTAAAACCATCGTAAATCCTACCACTTGTGACCAGAAAAAGAAGTCTGCAGGTATGATGCGTGAAATGGGGTATAAAATTTACGATATGGAACTACCCCCTGTTAAAGAATCAGAAATTGGTCGGGAATATTGGCGACGTTCGGTAAGGTTGTTTACTAAAGAAGTTGGTAAAATCACGGGCAAGAAAGTGACTCGAAAACGGCTAAAAGAAACAATCGGAAAAATTGGTCGTGCCCAGAATGCTTATCACCGATTAAACGAAGCTCGTAAATTAACGCCTTTACCCTTTTTAGGTAAAGATATGTTTGTGGTTACCAATGCTTTCTTTTTTGATGATCTTGAGCGATGGACATTAGCAACAGAAAAACTGGCTGATGAAATTGATAAGCGAGTTGAAAATAAATATAACACGGCGGGGAAACGCTCCCCGCGTATTGTATTTACAGGTTCACCTCCTGTATTCCCCAATTTAAAAGTGCCATTAATGATAGAGCAATCAGATGCAGTGATTGTGGCAGATGAGACCTGTTCTTCTAATAGATTATTAAACGATATGGTCTCGGTAGATGAGTGGTTTATGTATGACATGGTGGATGCGGTGGCTGACCGCTATTTAAAATCCTGTACCTGTCCGATTTTTACTATGAATGATGACAGAATTCGTCGTTTAATAGAGTTAGTACGTTCATCAAATGCAGACGGGGTGATTTATCAGGCGTTTGCGGGCTGTGGCGTTTATGAAATGGAACAGCGCAGTGTGGCCAAGGCAATGGAAAAAGAGGGTATCCCCATGTTGTACATAGAAACAGATTACAGCCCCAGTCAGGGAGGGCAACTATCAACAAGAATAGAAGCCTTTGTTGAATCATTAAAAGCAAGAAGCAGGAGGAAGTAATGGAGTATTTTGCAGGTATTGATATAGGTTCAACAGCCGTAAAAGTTGCTGTCATTGATGCGGACAGACAGATTTTAGGTAGTAAAGTAGCAAAAACGGGAGCTTTAGTTTATAAGAATGCACAAACCGCCTTTCTGTCTTTACTCGCCGAAATAGGATTAAAAAGAAAAGATATTACTTATTTAACCACCACAGGCTATGGACGAAAATTATTTGAAGATGCCGATGAAACGATTAGTGAAATCACCGCTAATGCTATTGGAGCCAAGCAGGTGGGGAAACCGTTTGGAACCATTAGAACCATTATTAATATAGGTGGGCAGGACTCCAAAGCGATTAGTCTGGATGAAGATGGCAATGTCTCTAATTTTGCTATGAATGATCGTTGCGCAGCAGGTACGGGGCGGTTTTTAGATATGGCTGCGCGTAACCTGGAAATTGAAACCACTGATTTAGGTGAGTTTCATTATAATGCCCAAGGCACGCCAGCAGCGGTTAATGCAACTTGTGCGGTGTTTGCCGAGTCTGAGATTATAGGCTTATTGGGTAAAGGCCATGAGCGAGAAGAAATTGTTAAAGGGATTCATTTTTCAATCGCCAAACGCACCATTCGATTAGTTAAGCGCGTTGGGGTGCAAGAATTACTCTATTTCGACGGTGGTCCAGCACTTAATAAAGGCTTGGTGGCTTCATTAGAAGATGAATTGGGTAAACGATTGGTTATCCCTGAATTTCCACAAGTAACAACAGCTTATGGGGCAGCCATTATTGGTCAGGAATCTTATCAATATGAAAAAGAAGAACAGGAACAGCTCTCCTCAGAAACAGAAAATCAAAGTTTAGAGCTGGCTGAGCAATATAAATCAACACTGGATCCTAAGTTTTCTAAAACAACTGGCGGTGCTTGTGGCACCAGTAGTTGCAGCAGTTGCTAATGGAAAATTATCTGCTAAATTTACCCACCGTTTTTTTCATCGGTTTAGTCTTTGGTATCGGTCCTTGTACTATCACCTGTTTACCTTATTTAGGTCCGGTATTTTTATCCAAAGAAGGAGGGATAAAAGATTCCTGGAAAATTATTTTACCTTTTTCCATGGGGCGTATGAGTAGCTATACCGCGCTGGGTGCTTTGTCAGGTTATGCTGGTGAGTCAATAGAAAAGGTGATTCACACACCTATGGTGGCATGGGTATTAGGCGGAGCAACCGTCGCAGTGGGTCTGCTTATATTTTGGCGATCATACCGGAATAAGCCGGGCTGTGGTTCTCATGGTAATCGACACAAACTACAGGACAATCCTTTTTTACCCGGCGGTCTGTTTTTTATGGGTGTGGGTATGGCTGCAACGCCTTGTGCGCCACTGGCTACCATTATGTTAACAGCTGCCGCAACGGCCAGTACTTTTTCAGGTTTTTTACTGGGTTTTAGTTTTGGTGTCGGGGCGGTACTGGTTCCCGCTTTAGTGTTTGGAATAGGGATGGCTTATTTCGGGCAACGGATTAGAGAAATCATGCAGGTCTGGCGATCTGTATTAGAGCGAGCCAGCGCCTGTTTATTAATTATATTAGGGGTTGGAACTATGACGGGATAGTTGATAACTATGTTATATAACTGTTTTGTATGTGTTAAATGACACACTTTTTTAAGGGAATTGTTTTTTACTCCAAAAAACAATCATATTAATCCTTGTATCCATGATTAGCCCTAGCTTTATCTATTGTTGGTATGACCTTTGCATTATGTCGGTAATAAATGACATAGTATGCTCAATAGGTAAAGAATGAAAAAAAAACTAAGTATTGTTATCCCTCTATTAACACTTCCATTTTCAAGTGCTGTCTTTGCTGAAGAACCCGTAAATACGGTTTCAGATGAAGAAAGTGTTGGCTCTGTATTAACATTAGATAGTATGGCGGTTACAGCAACTGTCGGAGACGCAAAATTAGGAGGCATTGATATAAAGTCTCTGCCTATTGCTTCTACAATTGTGAGTCAAGAAGAAATTAAACGTTTAAAATATGTGAGTCCAGATGAGTTACTGGATAGAATTCCTGGGGAATCTACATCTAGGAATCTTCGTATACCCGCTGGTGGTAAATCATACACTATTCCTCTTATCGATGGTGCGGCCTTAGGAAGTCCTTTAAGTGGGTCAACTCAAGCGTTTGGTGACACGGTAAATTCACAAGATATTGAACGAATAGAAATTTTCAAAGGACCTGTTTCTGCTTTGTACCCCAACAACGCTTTTGGTGGCGTGATAAACGTCGTTAGTAAAGGGTCTACACAATTACCAGAACAGAATACACGATTATGGGCGGAAGCAGGTAATTACGATCGGTATCGTGGTGGTGTGAGCACTCAAGGTAATATAAATGACATAGGCTATATGTTTGATTTTAGCAGCTGGAATTTGAGTGCTTATCGCGACCAAGCCTTGATTGATGGAATTGAACATGAGGTGGGGGAAGAAAGGCAACAAGCCAGTGGTAAATTTATTTTTCACCCAGATGATGTTTCTTCATTAGTTATTCGTGGCTCATATTTAAACATCCATTCAACAAGCCCTGGAGAACTTGATCAATCAGAATTTGATGCGGATGATGCTCAAATGGGGGCAGAAAGTGGTTTTTTTACCAATGAAGAAAGCTATTTAACTTCGGCAATTTATAAAAGAGATATTACCGAATCGGATCATTTAGAGGCCAATTTTACTTTTAAATATCATGATGAAGACGGTGATTCTAGGTTTGGAGGTGTTAGTGCCGATATTAATACTGACTATAATGGAAAGGTCAGCTTAAAACATGATTTTGATTTTTGGGATGCTAATTTCATCATTGGTACTGATATATATATGGGGTTTAATGATGACTTTAATCCTGATGATAATGATTTTGATTATGCAACAACTGATATTTATGCTGGTTTTGCTCAAATACAATTTTCACCTATAGAAAACCTGCAAATTACTGCAGGTGTACGACATGAAAGTATTGATTTGGAGCATCGTAACTCTACAGATCGTGTTCAGAATAGTAAATCATTTTCAGCTACCTTACCTAAAGTAGGTATTAGTTATGACTTCTTGGATACTCAGCGTATTTGGTTTGCTTATGGCGAAGGATTTTTAGTTCCGACTACAGGTTCATTGTGGACAACCAGTAGAGGAGCAAATCCCAACCTAAACCCTGAAGAAGCAGAGCATTTTGAAGTTGGCTTGCGAGGTGTGTTGCCAGTATTTGGAGCAGACTTAACTTATGATACTTCGTATTATTATCAGGATATTAAGCAATATGTGGTGTCTACGCTTATAGATGGTCGCAGGGCTACACAGGAAAATGCAGGGAAAGTAAATTTTCAAGGGGTAGAAACCGTTATAGAGTACCAGCCTTTTGATTATATCAGGTTTGGAGTGACTCATACTTTTGCCAGCAATACTTTTAAAGAGTATGTCGATAGTAAAGGTAATGATTTAAGTGGGGAGGAGTTGAGAGGTTCTCCTGAGCACCATATTAATGGCCGAGTTGCTGTTATGCCTATGGAAGGATTGGCAATTGAAGTAGGCGTTGATTCTACAACATCGTATTCCACAGTAGAAAACTCGTCATTTGATCCAAAGGGGCGCTTTGAACGAGATGAGCGAATTAATTTACGGTTAACTTATGATAAAGGTCCTTATGAACTTTGGTTTCATGCCTTAAATATTGGCGATGTTAAAGAAGACAGAGTCAGTTATAGCACTCCTCGGAGAGGAGACCCTCGGAGTGGAGAGCGATCAATCAGAACAGTAGATGGTCTGCAATTATACGGTGGTATTGCTTATAATTTCTAACTAGCTCTTTATCTATTTACAATAACAAGACAGGGTTACCGTTTAGGTAGCCCTGTCTTGTTTTTAGCGATGTAAAATCCTTATTTTTAGAAGGTGATTATCATGACAAACTCATCAACTTCAAGTGCTGTAATCTCAAAACGTGCAGCCAGCCGTAAACTTTATCAATTAATAATCCGCTGGCATTTTTTCTGTGGCTTATTCTTTATCCCTTTAATTTTGGTAATCAGTATTAGTGGTTGTATTTATCTATTTGAAGATGAGTACGAAGAATATATGTATCAAGATTTATTATTTGTAAATCCGGCTGAGACAGTGTTGCCAGCCTCCATCTTGATGGCTAAAGCAAAATCAGCTGTATCAGGAGGCTTAAGAGCCAGCCAGTTTAAAAGTTTTGAAGAAAAAGACCGTAGTATAGAAATTATTTTTAAAGCCAAGCCAATGAAACATGCCAAGACCAGCATGGAATGGGCGGGGGATGGTCCAGAAAAAGTGCCTATGGTAATGAATGAAGAAAGAACCAGTGTTTTTCTTAATCCCTACACCGGCGCAATATTAGGCAGCATTAAAAGTAGTGATCGCTTAATGGGTTTTATGAAAGATCTGCATGGTAATTTATTAACCGGGAAAGTGGGAACCAAGTTGGTTGAATTAACTTCCTGCTGGGTGGGGATGTTGATGACCACAGGCTTGATTATGTGGTGGCCCAGAGGGAAGACAGGGGTGATGGGAACCTTAATACCTCGGTTAAATAAAAACAAACGATTGTTTTGGCGCGATTTACATGCAGTCCCCGCTTTTTACTTTTCATTTTTTATTATTTTTTTGATTATCAGTGGCTTGCCGTGGACTGATGTATGGGGCGAAGCTTTTCACACTATTCAACGTGATTTCAAAATGTCTGCCCCTGCTGGGTTTCATTCCAGAGAATTAAAATCTAAATATTTTATGGGAGCTGAACAAATCTCAATTGATACGGTGATATCTGAGGCTAAAAGCCGCGGTTATCAAGGCGAGTTGAATGTCAAAATCCCTAAAAGCATGCGGGATACTTATGCCATTCAGCGCAACTCTGATGATCCGGCAGAAAGGCCTTCTATGCATTTTGATCAGTACACTGGAAAAGTTTTAGCGGCGAGTGACTGGGATAAAGTACCGTTGTTAGCCAAATCGGTCAGCTATGGCATTAAACTACATAGAGGGGAATATTTTGGGGTGTGGAATTTGGTGCTGGTTTTAGTGACCACCTTAGTGCTTATTTTTATGGCAATATCAGGCATTGTTTTATGGTTACAAAGAAGACCTAAAGGTAAATTAGGTGCACCTAAATATCCCAGAGATTATAAGCAACCTCGTTGGCTTATTGGGACTACCATAGGATTTTCTCTGTTTATGCCATTACTGGGTGCGTCTTTAGTTATATTTGTTTTAGGCGACTGGGTTTATACAAAGAGTATTAGTTTTAAGTTAAAAACCAGTTAGCGTGTAAAAAAGGAAGAGAGGCTTTAGAAGCTGTGAAAGTATTCAATGTAGGCTGGGTTGAGGTACGAAACCCAGCAATAATATTCTGTAAGTAACGCTAAATGTCAACCAACCTGTCGCTTTTTGTTACCTTATGTGTGTTTTTCAAATGTATTGTTTTTTATCGAACCATTTTTTATCGTCATTGGGTTGAGATAAACTTCTTCTATAGGTGTTAGG